>CAWVVS010000143.1:0-3132 GCA_963933655.1 uncultured Candidatus Thioglobus sp.
TGGCTTGTCTCGCGAGATATCCCATTGTTGCAAGCCTTGCTCAAACCATTCGGCCAACTTGTTACTGACCTCGTCTTGTAAGTGCCCAGCATTTGTCCAATCTTTGAGGGCTTTCTCAAATTGTGGCAGATCAAAAAAGTAATGTTCAGAGTCTTTTTCAATGGGAGTTGCACCAGAGACAGCCGATTTTGCATTGAGAAGATCGGTTGTGGAATAGGTTGCACCACAAGCTTCACAGTTGTCGCCATACTGATCATCAGCATTACATTTTGGGCATGTGCCTTTGATAAAGCGATCTGGTAAGAACATTTGCTTTTCTGGATCAAATGCTTGAGAAATCGTACGCGTTTTTATGTAACCCGCCTTATTTAGACGATTATAAATTTCGCTTGAAATTTCTCGATTTTCCTCGGAATGAGTAGAATGGTATTGGCTGAAATCAATATTAAAGTCCGCAAAGTCAGCTTGATGCCTCTCGCTAACTGCGCCAATCAACTCTTCAGGAGTAATGCCCATTTCATCAGCTTTTAGCATGATTGGTGTGCCGTGAGCATCGTCTGCACAAACATAATGGCATTCATTGTTCATCATTTTCTGAAATCTTACCCAAATATCAGTTTGAATGTATTCAAGCAAATGACCTAAATGGATTTCACCATTGGCGTAAGGTAATGCTGAAGTGACGAGAATTCTGCGTTTAGACATACTAAATATTCAATAGGCTCAACAATAATAAGGTGTTGAGTATCTGTTGTGCGATAAAATAGCGCTATTTTACCGATTGGAGTCACTCAGTTGACAAATTTAAACCAAGAGAATGTTGAGAAATTGCTATCAAATGTTGTTGACAAGCACACCTCTAAAGACATTATTTCTACCAAATCCATTAAATCGATTAACATCGAAGATGAAAAACTAAGTATTGAAGTTGTTCTTAAATACCCTGCAAGCAGTTATCACGACGAACTTAAGCAGAACATTCAAGCGGCGCTATCTGATTCTGGTGCTTCAGAAATCGTTGTTACCATTAGTTCAAAAATTAGCTCACACGCAACACAAAATGGCGCCAATGCCCTACCCGGCATTAAGAATATAATTGCCGTTGCCTCTGGTAAAGGTGGCGTTGGAAAATCAACCACATCGGTTAATCTTGCACTTGCCCTACATAATGAAGGCGCTAGTGTTGCTATCCTTGATGCAGACGTTTACGGCCCTTCCCAACCGCGCATGTTGGGGGTGAAAGACCTTAAGCCCGAAGGCTCTGAAAATGGCAATATGATGCCAGTTATAGCACATGGCATCCAAAGCATGTCCATCGGTTATTTGGTTGACGAGGCCTCGCCAATGGTGTGGCGCGGTCCTATGGTAACACAAGCTTTAGACCAACTAATCCGCAAGACGGAGTGGCAGGATATTGACTATATGATTATCGACATGCCGCCGGGTACCGGTGACACGCATCTAACCATTTCTCAAAAAATTCCGGTCAGTGGTGCTGTCATTGTTACAACGCCTCAAGACATTGCGTTGATTGACGCACAAAAAGGATTAGCAATGTTTGAAAAAGTCAACATACCAATTCTCGGCATTATCGAAAATATGTCAATGCATATTTGCTCTAACTGCGGACATGCTGAAGCTATCTTTGGTCATGGTGGTGGAGAAACCATGGCAAATACCTCTGGAGCAGAATTTTTAGGAGCGCTGCCTTTAGAAATAAATATTAGAACCGATGTTGATGAAGGTACGCCAACTGTTGCCAAAGAGCCAGATGGCAAAGTGGCAGAAATTTATAAAGGCATCGCTAGGAAACTTGCGGCTTCACTATCACTTCAAAATGAGAGTACGGGCGCTTTTCCAAATATTACGATTGAATAATTTATAGAATATTTTTATCGGTCATTAATGCATTTCTGAAACTTGGTTGATTGTGTACTTCGGTATTTCAATCACCAAGTCTTCATCCTCCAGAATCGCTTGACATGAAAGCCTTGAGTCTGGATCTAATCCCCATGCTTTATCCAATAGATCGTCTTCAGTTTCATCGGACTCTTCGATGGAATTAAAACCTTCACGAATGAAGACGTGACAAGTTGTGCACGCGTTAGACATTTCACAGGCGTGCTCTATTTCAATGTCATTAGTCAATAAAGCCCGACAAACACTGGTTCCTTTATCCGCATTAATAACAACGCCTTCTGGACAAAACTCTTCATTTGGCAAGATGATTATTTGTGGCACAACGACTCCTTAGTTATTCGTTAAATTCTTCAACGTTATGGCCTTGCATAACGCTCATAATTGATTTATTCATACGCATTTCGACAAATTTTTCACTTGCGGACTCAAGCGCTTCTACACAAGATTTAATTTTCATAACGTCTTCTGAATCAATGACCAATTGTAACTGGTCTCTAGCATTAAGTATGCCACCAAGCATGGTGTCATCCAGGAGGCTTTTGTCTGCTTCTAGTGCAGAATCGATTGCTGCAATCGTACGGTCAGCATCCACTCTTTGCTCTTGGAGCTGCCTTAAAAGAACGTCTTCTTGAGCAAAAATAATGGATTCCTTTAGCATTATTTCAACTTCTGCATCACTCAAACCAAAAGAAGGTTTAATATCAACCTCTGCTTTGACGCCCGATGTTTTTTCAGAGGCACTGACGGATAAAAGACCATCTGCATCCACTTGAAACTCAACTAGAATTCTTGCACTGCCTGCCACCATTGGTGGTATACCCTTCAAATCAAACCTTCCCAGCGATCGACAATCTGCAGTGAGCTCTCTTTCGCCTTGATAAACATGAATGCTCATGCCCGTTTGGCCATCTTTAAAAGTAGTGAATTCTTGCGCTCTCGAAATAGGAATCGTGGTATTTCTGTGGATTACTTTTTCAACCAAACCACCCATTGTTTCTAAACCTAGAGAAAGTGGTAGAACATCCAATAACAAAAGATCGTTTTTACTTTTGTTGCCTGCCAGAATATTGGCCTGAATTGCTGCGCCTTTAGCAACCACTTCATCAGGATTAATGGAGCACAGTACTTGCCGATCAAATAGTGCACCTACTTGCTCGCGAATAATTGGCATACGGGTTGAGCCACCAACCATAACCACATCCTTCACTTCTG
>CAWVVS010000144.1:0-3048 GCA_963933655.1 uncultured Candidatus Thioglobus sp.
TCGATCCACGCTTTTTGTGGATGTGGCCGAATGCACGCATTTCAGTGATGGGCGGTGATCAGGCGGCGGGCGTTATGGCCACGGTGACACGCAGCAAAATGGAGCGCGATGGCGGCAGTTGGTCTGACGAAGACGAGGCGAAATTCAGAGCACCAATTGCACAAAAATATGAGCGCGAAGGACATCCGTATTACGCCTCGGCACGTCTTTGGGACGACGGTGTGATCGATCCAGCCGATACGCGACGCATTTTGAGCTTAGCACTGGCGGCAAGTTTAAATGCACCAATAGACGAGACGAATTACGGCGTATTCAGAATGTAGACAATGTATATGGATGACTTATGAGCAATGATGTTGTAGTACTTAATGTTGAGAACGGCGTGGCGAGTGTCACTCTTAATCGTGGCGCTGTGCATAATGCCTTTGATGAGGCGATGATTGCACGGCTTAGCGAGGTGTTTGATGAACTCTCTGAGCGTGACGACGTTATTGTGGTGGTTTTGCGTGGTGTGGGCAAGAGTTTTTCTGCCGGTGCAGATTTAAACTGGATGAAGCGTGCAGCGACTTTCACCCAAGAACAGAATAAAGCTGACGCACTTGCTTTGGCGGGCATGCTGGGCATGCTTAACCGTTTACCAAAACTAACGATTGCCTGTGTACAGGGCGCAGCCATGGGCGGCGGCATGGGGTTGATTTGTTGTTGTGATATTGTTATTGCCGATAATACGGCGAAATTTGCCTTATCGGAAGTAAAGTTAGGCCTAATACCGGCGACGATTTCGCCTTACGTTTTGGCAGCGATTGGCGTACGCCAAGCGCGCCGATATTTCCAAACTGGTGAGCATTTCGGTGTTGAGCAAGCGCACAAGATTGGTCTAGTACATATTATTGCCGAGCACCAAGAAGACATGTCAACACAACTTCAATATATTTTAAAAGAGGCGCATGTAAATGGCCCTAAAGCAGTGGCCGCTTCAAAAAAATTGTGCTTAGACTTTGCCGGCGAAACCATCAACTCCGAACTGATTAAAGACAGCGCTAATCGTGTTGCTGCAGTCCGAGCAGGCGATGAAGCGAAAGAAGGCTTGTCGGCCTTCTTGGAAAAACGCAAAGCTGAGTTTTAAGCTTGAGATACGCTGTGGGGGTATGCATATTTTATGTTTAAAAAAATACTGATAGCCAATCGCGGCGAAATCGCTTGCCGTGTTATAAAAACAGCTCGAAAAATGGGCGTCACAACTGTTGCGGTTTATTCCACAGCCGATAGGCGATCGCTACATGTGCGTCTAGCAGATGAATCTGTTTGTATTGGTGAAGCGGCATCCAGCGAATCGTATCTTAAGGGTGATGTCATTATTAAAACCGCACTAGATTATGGTGCAGAAGCCATACATCCCGGCTATGGTTTTTTATCAGAAAATGCCGAATTTGAGCGCGCATGTGCCGCTGCTGGACTGGTGTTTATTGGGCCTTCTGCGGATTCTATTTCTGTGATGGGGCTAAAGGATTGCGCCAAAGATATTATGAACAAAGCCGGTGTGCCGGTTGTGCCAGGGTATCAAGGCGAACAACAGGACGATAACTTTCTTGCCGAAAAGGCCGAAGAGATAGGCTATCCAGTTTTGATTAAGGCGGTTGCTGGCGGTGGCGGCAAGGGTATGCGTTTGGTTGAACATGCGCCTGATTTTATTGAGTCCCTAGCAACGTGTCGACGTGAATCAAGCGCTGCCTTTGCTAATGACCATCTCCTAATCGAGAAATATCTCATCCAGCCACGCCATATCGAAGTTCAGGTTTTCGGTGATAAACAAGGAAACGTGGTGCACTTGTTCGAGCGTGATTGCTCTTTACAAAGACGCCATCAAAAAGTAGTGGAAGAGGCACCTGCACCAAATATATCAGATAGATTTCGCAACGAAATATGCAGCGCAGCTATACGAGCGGCTCAAGCGATTAATTACTATGGCGCGGGAACGGTTGAGTTCATCGTTCAGGGCGATACTTTTTATTTTATGGAAATGAACACTCGTTTGCAGGTTGAGCACCCAGTAACAGAAATGATTACCGGACAAGATTTAGTGGAATGGCAGTTGCGCGTTGCCTGCGGAGAGACACTGCCTCTGGCTCAAGACGATATTATCATTAATGGCCATGCTTTTGAATCAAGACTTTATGCCGAAGATCCATCAAAGGACTTTATGCCACAAACTGGCCGTGTTCATCATTTTTCTTATCCTCAACAAAGTCAATACATGCGTGTTGATACAGGCATTGAGGCCGGCGACTCGGTGAGCGTTCACTACGATCCGATGGTGGCTAAGCTGGTGACATGGGGCGAAGATCGCACTAGCGCAGCGCTAAACATGGCTGAATTGTTACGCCGTACTTATATGAGCGGCTTGACAAGCAACCAAGAATTCGTAGCGAGCGTTTTTGATCACAATGTTTTTATAGGCGCCGTTATTGATACTGGCTTTATTGCACGTTATGAGCAAGACTTAATAGCAGAAACTTATGCCAAGGCAACCGAGACTGAAATAGCCTTAGCCGCGCTGTTTTATTTATTGGGACTGGACACTCAATCTTCGGCAGTGAGCCCATGGAATACCCACGATAACTGGCGAATAGGCGATAGCGCCATGAAGCGCAGCCTGAGTTTGGTGAATAAAGGCGAGGTCATTGACGTGTTGGCGTCATGTCATGGCGAATCTTTAGAGGTGGAAGGCATTGGTCAAGTCAAGCTATTGTCTTATCACGAGGGCGTGCTCAAAGCTTTGATTGATGGCGTTGAGGCGAGCGCTGTGGTTCTATCTTACAAAAAAGACATTACCATCTTCTCTAATGGCCGTGTTGTGGATTTGCACTTATTTGCCCCCGAGTTGGATGGTGACACTATTGATGTAAATGGCGGGCGACTTGTTGCACCCATGCCGGGCTCGATTGTGCAGGTAATGGTAGAAACGGACTCTTGTGTTGACAAAGGACAGCCGCTACTTGTGATGGACAGCATGAAGGTTGAAACAACAATTGCAGCGAATTTCGATGG
>CAWVVS010000145.1:0-2994 GCA_963933655.1 uncultured Candidatus Thioglobus sp.
TCGGTCATTTTAAGTAAGCAGCCATTAAGCCATCGTATTTATTCTGCGCAGTCAGTAGAAGATCGCACACCTCCCTAACCGCGCCGTTGCCGCCGGTATTCTGTGTGGTTAATACAGCGTGTTCTTTGACATAAGGGTGTGCATTGGCTACAGCAATTGGCATTGCCACTTTGGACATCACCGGCAGATCAATCACATCATCGCCGACATAGGCGACTTGGTTCGGCTGTAAATCTAGCTTTGTAAGCAACTCTTCAAACGCGATCGTTTTATTAGATTGTCCTTGGTAGTAGTGCTTAACACCCAGCCCATCCATGCGATGTGCCACACATTTGGCATGTCGTGCAGAAATGATGGCGACCTCTATACTGGAATCGAGTAGCATTTTTATGCCGTGACCATCCAGGGCATTAAAGCGCTTGAACTCACTTCCATTGTCATCAAAATAAAGCCCGCCATCGGTGAGTACACCGTCAACGTCTAAGATAAGGAGTTTTATTGATTTAGCGCTGTTTGTGGCTTTGTTGTCAAGTTCCATAAAGTTGTCATTATTAACACTTGGTCTATTGTACCAAGTGTCGGCGACAGATACTTTATGATTTATTGTGCGACCACGCTATTTTTGTATCTTCCTCTGAGTAACTGGCGCTTTTGTAGGGGACTTTCAACAAAAGCAGAGCGATTGTGAAGCACGTTGTTGCAAACCAGCCCTTCGCCAGAGGTTAATTTGTACTGGTGATGAATTTCAGAATTGCTAGATAGAAAAATGTTGAGTTCGTGTAGCGCATCGGCAATTTCAGTTGATCCAAGCCAGTTAATATTTTTCTTGCGCTGAGTGAATCGCATTTTAGGTTTTTGAGATGCATTATCAATAAAAAATACTGGGCCAATAGAGGCGTCTCTAATAACCATATTACCATATCGCCGTGTAGGAATGGTTAACACTTTTGGTTGTGACAGTGCGTCAATAATATCGGGGTTGAGCTCCTTAAAGTGGATATAGAGCATCTCTGGGTCTATCCAGTGATTTTCTCCACCTTTAGCAGCCGGCTGAATGCAATATAAGGAGAATGCGCTAACAAGGCAGTCCATCTGATTGTAGTAGCCGTCGGTATGCCAATTAAGAGCTTTGTCACTATAAGGTATGTAGCCGCCTTTTTTTGGGACATTGGAATTTTCAATGACAACAAGGCCATCGTCTTCTGCATAGAGGTGTTGTTCAGAGTCTATAAGACCCAATTGGGCATTAATCGAACATATTGCTTTTCTGATATCGGCATTTGGCTTAATTTTAATGAGCGAAAGATTATTGGTAATGCAATTGTTTAAAATTGCCTTTTTTTCTACAATTGAGAGTTTTAAGGGGTCGTTAATCTCCACAAAAAGAGATTCGAGTTTTGAGCGGTAATTGGCGAGTTTTTCGTCTCGCCAAGTTTCGTATCGCTGTTGCTGGAAGTTTTCCAACATCAGTTCTTGTTAAGCTGCTTTCTTCTCTCCATATCGCTTGTTAATAAACATTTGCTGAGCGATAGAAAGGAGGTTGTTCGTTACCCAGTAAAGCACTAAGCCCGCAGGGAAGAAGAGGAAGAACACAGTAAAAATAATTGGCAGCATCATCATAATTTTCGCCTGCATTGGATCTGCCGGCGGTGGGTTAAGGCGCTGTTGGAACCACATCGAGGCACCCATAATAAGTGGCATAATAAAGTAAGGGTCTTTGGCTGAGAGATCTGGCAAGTAGAAGAAAGCCGTATGCCTCAGTTCAACCATTTCCTGTAGGACCCAGTACATTGAGATGAAAACTGGGATTTGTACAAGAATCGGCAAACAGCCTGCGGCAGGATTGACCTTCTCTTTCTTGTAAAGTTCCATGGTTTTTTTGCCAATTTTTTGTTTATCGTCACCATAGGTCTCTTTGATTTTCGCCAGTCTTGGGGCAAGTTTGCGCATGCCAGCCATAGATCGGTACGATTTTTCAGAGAGTTTATAAAAAGCCAGTTTAATCGTGATTGTAACCAAAATAATGGCAAGGCCCCAGCTGTTTATATAGCTATAAATCCAATGCAAGAATGTTGATAGTGGTTTGGCAAAAATGTATAGGAAGCTGTAGTCAACCGTTTTATCGAGACCTTCGACTAAGTTTTCCAGTCGATCGTGTTCTTTGGGTCCAGCGTAGAGTTCGTTGCTTACCAACACGGCTTGTGTGCCTGGAGCAATAACAACGCTTGGGTTAACTGTTGTCAAGATGTACTTGCCCTGCTCGGTTTTTGCAGTATAAGTGCTGGAAATATTAGGGTCAGGTATCCACGCAGCAAAGAAGTAATGCTGAATCATTGCCGCCCAACCACCAGTTGAGATCGTTTTAGCTGGTTGTTCATCAAACTCATCAAAGTCGAATTTTTCAAAAACACCATCATCTTCAGCATTCTTGAGGTAGAACGCACCACCAGCGAAATTTTGCATCATCAGGCTTGAGCCGCCCTCAACCGCACTGCGCGAAAGGCGTGTATAAGTACCAGCACTTATAGGGTTGTCGCTGTTATTTGTAACCACGTAATCCACTGCAATGGTGTAACTGTCAGGTCTAAAGCGATAGTTTTTAGTAACAACGCTGCCGTTATCACCACGCCAAGTTAACGGTACAATCAATTCATTGCTATCGCCTAAGAAATATCTTTGTCGCTCAGAGCTGTATTCTGCATGTTCGTCTGGTAATTGTTCAGTAGGCCATAATCCACTTTGCGCTTGGAACATATTGCTAGAGGAATTGCTCAGCAATTGAAACTTTGGCTCAGAGTTAAGCTCGTTGTCGTAGGTGTTTAAGTAGGCGCTTTGAATTGTGCCGCCTCTGTTTGAAATTTCAACGGTTAATAAGTCTGTTGTTACCGTTGTAAAGGCGCTCCGGGTTGTTGGCTCGCTGACATTGGTTGGTACCGAGTTTGACGCAGTGCTTGTACTTATTGCGGCACTAGGAACATCACTAGATTGTGAATC
>CAWVVS010000146.1:0-2990 GCA_963933655.1 uncultured Candidatus Thioglobus sp.
AACTTCTCCTTTTCCGAACTGTCCAGCGGGCTCTTCGGCGAGCATCCTTCCAATTAGCTGGATGTATATTGCCATGCTGGGTAAAGAAGGCCTATATGACGTGACTACAAATGCCATTTTAAATGGTAATTACATTGCAACACGCCTTGCTGAATACTATCCCATTCTTTACACAGGCAAGAATGGCAGGGTCGCTCATGAGTGCATTGTTGATCTTCGTCCAATTAAAGATGCAGTGGGCGTGAGTGTTGATGACATAGCAAAGCGATTAATTGACTATGGCTTTCATGCCCCAACCATGTCTTTTCCAGTTCCAGGCACGCTCATGATTGAGCCAACAGAATCGGAGTCATTGGAGGAGTTGGATCGCTTTTGTGATGCGATGATTCGCATTAGGCAGGAGGTCAAACGCATTGAGGTGGGTGAGTGGCCTGTGGATGATAATCCGCTAATTAATGCCCCCCATACGATAGAACTGGTAACATCTTCTACATGGAGTTGTTCTTACTCGAGAGAAGACGCTGCCTACCCAGTAAGTAGTTTGCAAAAAGGCAAATACTGGCCACCAGTTGCTCGAGTTGACAATGTTTACGGTGATAAGAATTTAATTTGCTCATGTCCGAGTTTGGACTCGTATACATGAGTTAGATTAGCCACAATGAGGTTAGTATGAAGTCAATTGTTATAAGTGTATTGGGTGATGATAAACCCGGTTTGATAGACGGCCTATCTAGTATTGTTGATTTACACAAAGGTGACTGGGTCGAGAGCAGGATGTCGAAAATTGAAGGCAAGTTTGCTGGCATCCTTCGAATTAATGTACCTGACAACAACTTGAGTGCTCTTGCAGAGGGTTTAGACAGTTCTGATTTGGGGTTATCCATTGTTTGCGAAGAGGTGCACCCGCCTACTAACTTTTCTAGATTCAAGAGCTACAATATTGAACTGATTGGCAATAACCACAGTGGCATTATTAGGCAGTTGTCACACGTACTAGCCAATTTAGGCGCTAATCTAGAAGAAATGCAAACCGAAGTCTTCGATGGCTCCATGTCGGGCGAAAAACTTTTTAAGGCAAAGATTCACCTGCAGCTTCCTATTGGTGTGAATGAAGATTTTGTTCGAACCAAATTAGAGCAAATTGCTAACGAAATGATGGTTGAAATCTACAGTTACGAAGACTAAAGATCTCGCACTTCTCAGCACAACAATCAATAAAAAATTAGTGCACTACTGGCGCGTGTTTTTTGCGCGTAGCCAAACCTTGAATGGTAATAGCGCCAAGCATAATCAGACCACCAATTAGAGTATTTAGATCTGGCACTTCATTAATGCCGATGATTGGCAACCAAGCCCAAAAAATACCCACCACGACCTCTAATAGAGAAAGCAAAACAAGCTCTGCTGAGGGCAAATATTTGGCACCAAGACCGTAAAGAACTAATCCAACACCAACAATTGTGCCGTGAACTGCACTTAATTTAATATTTATTTCAGGCATGTTGAAGGTTAAATCTTCACTCACCAGCACCAAAACACAAGTCACTACAATTCCCATAAGACCAGAAAGAGCAGGGGTTAATAATTTTGGCGTTTCCGGATTATGACGGATAGTAATTGTGTACATAGCAAAACAAAATGCGGTAAACATACCGTACAGGGCGCCAATAATTGTATTGGAACTTTCCACATTCCAAACCATTACAACAACACCAATAATGACAATAAACATATTGATGATGGTGGTTCGACTTAGTTTTTCTGCAAGTAATAAATAGCCAAATATTGCAGAAAAAAGAGGCGCAAGTGCAAGCATCAGTAAAGTGATGGCCACTGTTGTCATGGTTAGCGCATAGATAAAGCCAAACATGCTCATCATAAGCAGTATTGCGCCAGAAATAGCCCAACGGTCAATGCGCTTAAAGTTGGCTAAAAATTCCCGTCTATCACGCAGAAATATATAAAGAGTTATTGTTGCAAAAATAGCAATCCCTCGATAAAAAAGGTAAGGGATCTTATAGTTTTCTGCATTTTCCATGAGGCGCACAATAGGCGCACCAAAGCTCCAAACAATGCCTGCAAGACAGACCAAGATAAAACCCAAAAAATAATTATTTGACACTGCTTAACTCCTTTTAAGGTACGGCTTTTGACTGTGTCTTACGAGCCTTTAGCCCTTGGAAAATGATAGCACCCAATATAAACACACCTCCAATCAGTGTATTACTCTCAGGTGTC
This sequence comes from uncultured Candidatus Thioglobus sp., assembly GCA_963933655.1. Classification (GTDB taxonomy): domain Bacteria; phylum Pseudomonadota; class Gammaproteobacteria; order PS1; family Pseudothioglobaceae; genus Pseudothioglobus. Next base: position 2,239 of record CAWVVS010000146.1, read on the forward strand.
TCGTTAATACCAATAAAGGGCACCCATACCCAAAATATACCAAAGACAATATCTACAAGAGAGAGCATGGCAAGTTCCACTGTTGGTAAATACTTTGAACCTAGAACGTAAAGTATTATGCCCACACTTCCAAAAAGCCCATGTAACAAACTGAGCTGGATATTTTTTACTGGCATGATGAAAGAGTCGCCGTAATAAAGCAAAATCATTGCGCAAAAAAGAGCGGTAAAAATCATTGATAAAGCAGGTGTTAAAAGCTTTGGAGTGTCTGGGTTGTATCGCAGGGTAATAGTAAAAATGGAAAAACCCAATGCAACTAAAAAACCAAGAAAAGCACCCAGTGCAATATTTTCATCGACTGCGCCAATGACCATGATAAAAACACCAACGATTACCAGCATGGTATTCATTATTGTAGTGCGACTCAGCACTTCACCCAATAAAAAATAGCCTAAAACGCCGGACAATAAAGGCGCAGTAGCAAACATCAACATAGGTACAGCAACACTGGTTATGGTGAGAGCGTATATCCAGCCGATTGATGAAAGTGCAAGACACAATGCTCCCAGCAAGCTAAAGCGATTAATACGTTTTATATTGTTAAAAACATTGCGCCTATCGCGGTAGAGGATATAAAGCAGTATTATTGGTGCAGCCACAAACATACGAGAAATTAGATACTGATAGCGATAGAGCTCCACATGGTCTAAAGAGCGTATTATTGGCGCACCAAAGCTCCACATCAGTCCCGC
>CAWVVS010000147.1:0-2969 GCA_963933655.1 uncultured Candidatus Thioglobus sp.
CAGCGTCCACGACACTATCATAAGCGTACTCAAGCGAACCTAAATCCCTGCCGAGCATGATGACTGTAGCACCAGCCTTTGCTAAATCTTTAGTCATTGCCAAGCCAAAACCACGATTAGCGCCTGTCACCAAAATCACTTTGCCTTTAAGTTCGTCTTGTGCAATTTCGTAGTGCGATGAAATAATCATTCACTAATTTCCTTTTTGGTTTGCACACCAAAAGCCTTGAGTTTTTCAGCACGACCAATTAAATTACCTGTGCCAGTTGAGAGTTTCTTGCGAGCTTCGGTATGCACCTCTTTGGCTTTATCTAAGTGCTTTTCAACCTTATCCATCTCGTCAATAAATCCTGCTAATTTATCGTACATTGCGCCTGCTTGACGAGCAATTTCTTCAGCATTTTTATGCTGTCTCTCGGTTTGCCAAATGTAATTGATTGTTTTCAAACTCATGGTTAGCGTTGAAGGTGAAACCAACATAATGTTTTTCTTTAGAGCGTTATCAAATAAAGCCGGTTTGTTTTCTAACGCCACCCAAAGAGCCGACTCGATAGGAATAAACACAAAAATAAAATCAAGTGTTTTAACACCTTCTAGATTTTCATACTCTTTGATACTGATATTTTTAATTTGTGTTTCAATCGATTTGATGTGTTTTTTAAGGGCTTCCTCATTCGTTTGATCGGCAATGTATTCCACATAATCTTTGAGTGATACCTTGGAATCAATAACAATGTCTTTTTCTTGTGGTAAATGCACAATAACGTCCGGACGAAACGACTCACCAAGCTCATTTTTATATTGACCTTGGGTTTCAAATTCGTAGCCTTCCCTGAGACCACAACTGGATAGAATGGAGCTCAGAACCATCTCACCCCAATCACCTTGTCGTTTGTTGTCGTGAGTCAGCGCATTGGTTAAATTTTGCGTCGATGTTTGTGTTTCAATGCTGGCTCTTTGCAGGTGTTTAATCTGCTCAACTAGTGTGGCTCGCTCTTTAACTTGCTCAGTTGTAATTGCCTCAATGCGCTCTCTAAAGCCGGCCAATTGCCCTTGAAGTGGGGTTAAGAGCTCACTGTTCTCAATTTTGAGTTTGTCGCGATCCGTTTTGAGAATGTCCGTAGCGAGGTTTTTAAAGTCACTATTCATCTGCGACTTCATTTGATCTACAAATTGCATTTTTTCAGCAAAATGTTTTTCTTTTTCAGTGAGAGTGGCCTGCAACTGGATGTTTTTCTCCGTGAGACTGGCAAGTTTTTTATTGAAAAAGAGATAGGCGGCAATTAATCCAACGAGTAGAGAAATTAATCCAATGATAGTATTTATAATGACTCCTTCTGACAGAATATTATTGACTCAATCACTAATACTAATAAATGATTAGAAAAAAGTATCGATCACTGCCAACAAACTTAGTAAAATTTTTGCTTAAATAATTATAACGTTAACCCCGATTCATTCATATGCTGTTTTTAAGATCTTTGTTGTACTTTATTGGCTCAATAGTTAGCCTGATTTTGGTTGCGCTTTGCGGTATATTTCTGATATTTTCGCCCTACCCTATTCGCTATAAAATCATTTCTAAATGGGCGGTTTTTTGCGTCTGGTGGATCAACATCACACTCAATATAAAAATCAATGTCATTGGTAGAGAAAATATTCCTAAATCGCCCTGTGTCATTGTTTCTAACCATCAATCAACTTTTGAAGTGCTTGCTTTTCAAACCCTTTTTCCGTCACAAACTTGGGTGCTTAAAAAAGAGCTTTTGTGGCTACCTGTTTTTGGCTGGAATCTTGCATTACTAAAGCCGATTGTTATTGACAGAGGTTATAAACTTAGGGCGCTTAAAAAAGTCATTTCGCAGGGTTGTGATCGACTTAAAAATGGTATTTTTGTGATTATATTTCCTGAGGGAACGCGTCAACCTGAAAATCAATTGGGACATTATCAAAATGGTGCTGTGGCTATTGCAAAAAAATCCGGTCACGACCTGCTTCCCGTTTATCATAATTCTGGCAAACTTTGGCCAAAGGGAGGCTTTGTCAAGCAACCTGGAACCATCACCGTGGTTATTGGAAAAGCAATCACTGCAGAAGATAGAGTTGCCACTGAGCTCACCGAAGAAATTAGAAGCTGGACGATCAATCAATCACTCATAATTCGCTAATAAACGATCCAACAAACTATCGTAATGAATGCGATTTTTCTGATAATCAGTCACTGTTTGAATGTATCCCAACAGTAATTCCTGGTAATCATCTTGCTCATTAATTACAAAGCGGATATTACTCTTCCCCTCATTAAACAAATTTAATTCATTATTAAATTTTTGAGCTTCGCTGGATGCTATCTGTTTTTTATACAAACTAAGCTGTTCGGCACCCTGCACCAATTCAGAGGTTAATTTTTCTGCGTCAGCAAGAATGTCATCAAATTTAGCCTTGTACTTCAACTCTAATTGACGCTGTACAAGTCTATTTTTATCAAGATAGACTTGATTCGTTACATCACCTGTTAGAGAGTATGAAAAATCAAATGTTGCTTCGTACTCAATTTCATTGGATTTTGAATAGCTAGAATAGTTGCCTTTATTTAGATCCTTTGCTGCGCTGATTGTGAAATCAAAATCCCCAAGTTGTGAATTTTCATAAGTTTCGATGGTTCGTGTGTTGTTTTCCTGTTCAATTTCAATGCGCTTGATGTCGCGTACGAATTGGCGACAATGGGCTCTCAAATCTTGAATGAGATCGGGGTGAGCATCCCAGTCAATTACTGGTGGATTATCTTCAAAAACGAGTTGTTCTATTAAAATTGAAAGTAATTTTTGATTAACTTCTAACTTTGACTCCAGGCTTAATAACAGCCTTCGAGTTTTATCTATCGAGCGCTCAAAAGTTAAAATATTGCTTTCATTTAAATCACTTTTATGTAGGGTATTAAGAATTTTTTGAGACAATCTAAGGCGTTT
>CAWVVS010000148.1:0-2949 GCA_963933655.1 uncultured Candidatus Thioglobus sp.
CTTCTCATTCAGTCGGTTAGGGCTTAGCTTTTTTAGGGGCTGCTTTCTTTTTAGCTTTCTTTGTTTTCGTTTTTGCCCTAGCTTTAGCCTTGCCTGCAATAGCCTTCTCGCACTCTTCCAGGGTAAGATCAGCAGGGGATTTATCACCAAACACTTTTGCAATCGTGACGTTCTTTTGACCTTTGCCGCGTTTTTTTCCATTCCAAACGTAAGGGCCGAAGCGACCATTCAGAATTTGAATATCGGAACCCTCAAAAGCCTTAATAAGGCGCTCGGCGTCTGCTTTTTCTTTGGCAGCAATTAACTCCAATGCGGTTTCAAGGCCGACCTCTTCTGGACTAACCTCTTTTAAAGACACATACTTTTTGCCATACTGAATATAAGGACCAAAGCGTCCATAATTCGCTTTAATTGTCTCTCCATCTGCCGTTTCGCCAACCGTCCTTGGCATTTTGAATAGTTCAATTGCTTGATCAAGAGTAATGGTTTCAATGTCTTGAGCTGTTCTCAGCGAAGAAAAAGTTGGTTTTTCCTCGTCATCTTGGTGACCAATTTGGGCATAAGCGCCATAACGGCCAAAGCGGACACTGACTGGCTTGCCACTGACTGGGTCTTCGCCCAAGTCTCTTTTGCCATGAGTCTCATCCCTTGAAATGTCTTTCGCTAGCTCAATTTGGGCATGAAAAGGCTCGTAAAAATCACGAACGACGTCCTGCCAAAGACTGTCTTTTTGGGCAATCTTATCAAAATTGTTCTCAAGGTTAACGGTGAACTCGTAACCAATAATATTGCTAAAGTTTTTCACTAAAAAATCTACAAGCAAATAGGCAACATTAGTTGGAAATAGTTTGTTTTTTTCTGCACCAGTAATTTCAAATTGAGTGCAATCAGATACGACACCATTGGCAATTTCAATTAACTGAAACTCCCTCTGGACGCCTTCACGCGTCTCTTTGGTAACATAATTCCTGTCTTGGACTGTGGTAACCATGGTTGCGAAAGTTGATGGTCGGCCAATACCCATTTGCTCAATTTCTTTAACAAGAGAAGCTTCTGTATATCTTGGCTTGGCTCTAGAAAAAGACTCTCTGGCGTTGAAGTCCAGTAGAGACAAAGGGTCGCCCTTGTCGAGCTGTGGCAATAATTTATCCTCAGCCGCCATGTAGTCATAAACCTCTAAGAATCCTGCAAATGACAGCACCTCGCCATCAGCAATAAAATTCTCGTCTCTATTGGATACATCTACCGTAATTCTAGATTTTTGCAATTGGGCATCGCTCATTTGCGAGGCTAATGTGCGCTTATATATCAAAGAGTATAGTCTGGCTGATTGTTCGTCCAAGCCCAGAATGCCTGGCTTGGTGAGGTCTGTTGGTCTAATGGCTTCATGCGCCTCTTGCGCACCTGCCGATTTTGTTTTATAACGACGCTCTTGATAATACTCTGAACCTAGATTAGTTTCGATCACTTCTTTAGCAGCTAAAATTGCCGTCTCAGAGAGGTTAAACGAGTCGGTGCGCATATAAGTGATTGAGCCTTCACGATATAGGTTCTGCGCAATTGTCATGGTTTGTTTCACAGAGAAACCTAACTTTTGTGAGGCCTCTTGCTGCAAAGTTGAGGTAATAAAAGGTGGCTTTGGCGAGCGTTTTGAGGGTTTAGTCTCAACCGAAGCGACACTCAATTTTGCCTCAAGAAGGCTTTGGGCAAATGCCATCGCCTCATCTTTTGAGCCAAAGTCTTGCTTCAGTTTCACCTCAAACAACTCATTCGATTCATCCAGCAACGTTGCCTTGACTTTGAAACTACGATTAGCCACATGTGCTGTGATCTCGCGCTCTCTTTCTACCACCAATCGAACAACAGGGGATTGCACTCGCCCGGCTGATCGTGCGCCAGAAATTTTGCGCCATAAAACAGGGGAGATTTCAAAACCCACCAATCGGTCAATAACTCGTCTTGCTTGCTGTGCATCAACAAGATGGTAGTCGATGGTTCTCGGATTAGCGATTGCCTCGGTAATGGCGCCCTTGGTAATCTCGTGAAAAACGATTCGCGGCGTGTCATCGGCCAATGATAAAGCCTCTTTTAAATGCCAAGCAATGGCTTCGCCCTCGCGGTCCTCGTCCGTCGCGAGATAAACTTTCTCGGCGGTTTTAACGGATTTCTTCAGATCGGCAACGACTTTTTTCTTGTCGCTGCTAATGGCATAAGTAGGTTGAAAGTTATTCTCAAGGTCAATACCCATGTCTTTTTTAGGCATGTCACGAATATGACCAATACTCGACTTAACAACGTAATCTTTGCCAAGAAACTTCTCAATTGTTTTTGCTTTTGCCGGCGACTCGACAATAACCAGGTTTTTAGACATATTGTGGCCTAGTGTAAGGAAGGATTGTCATCATAAAAAACGATGGATTCCAACCATTGAGTTGGCATGGCGGTCTCTTCGCTGTTGCCAATCACCATCATCACAACCCACTTAAGGTCGTCTATTGACAGTATTGAGTCTTCCAGTGTCATGACCTGCTCGATTACCATTTCACGCTGAGCAGCGCTAAGTTGACCCATGTTTTCCATGAACATAATAAAGCCACGCGCTTTGGCGTTAAGCTTGCTTTGTTCTGCTTCAGAGTAAATTCGAACAGAGTTGTGAGTTGTGACAAAATTATCAAGCTTACCCTCCTGCAAAGCGGCAATATTCTCTAACCAATTAAGGGCCTTATTAATGCGCCCGTCATCAAAGCCTGCTTCCGCAAGGTGCGCTTTAAGTAGATCATCATCCAATTCTTGCACTGAATCCTGATCTGCAGATTCAAATAGAAAGTCGAACATAAAAGTTAAGACATCAAGAATATTATTTGTCATAAAACCTCATCAAATTAATACATAAGTTGCTATACCCGCCTTACTCACCCTATTAGAAAGCTCAAGCATTAGTAACGTTTG
>CAWVVS010000149.1:0-2922 GCA_963933655.1 uncultured Candidatus Thioglobus sp.
TGAGTTGTCAAGACTTAAGGATGTTGAGCGTCCGCGTATCGTTAATGATATTGCCACAGCAAGAGAGCACGGTGACCTTAAAGAAAACGCCGAGTATCATGCTGCAAAAGAGGAGCAAGCGTTTGCTGAAGGGCGTATTCAAGAAATCGAATCAAAGCTCTCAAGAATGCAAGTCATCGATGTCACTGAACTCAACCAAGATGGTCGTTGTGTTTTTGGCACCACAGTCGGTCTGATGAATCTTGCTGACGACAGCGAAATTAGCTACCAAATCGTTGGTGAAGATGAAGCCGATATTTCTTTGGGTAAAATTTCATGTTACTCTCCCATTGCGAAAGCGTTATTAGGTAATGAAGAAGGGGAAGAGGTGACAGTTAAAGCCCCTAAAGGTGACATCGTTTTCGAAATTCTAGAAGTTCTCTATATTTAACCATCTTAAGATGGTGTATTAAGTTTCTGTGTCTGGTCTACTATTCTTTTAAACGTAGCAGGCTAGAGGGTTTATCATTTACTATTTGTATTAAAGGGCGCTTTACTGAGAGTTCACTTTAATCTCTTTATTTGACGGAGGAAAATATGCCAGGTTTATTATCAAATGTAGATCCAGATGGATTGTTAGAGTATTCAGTTGTTTTTACAGATCGCTCATTAAATCATATGTCGCAATCATTCCAAGGCGTGATGAACGACGTCTCTGAGTCCCTAAAATCTGTTTATAACGCAGAAGCCGTGGTTATAGTACCTGGCGGTGGCACCTATGCAATGGAGGCTGTTGCAAGACAATTTGCTACAGATAAAAAATGCCTTGTTGTTCGTAACGGTTGGTTTAGTTTTCGTTGGTCTCAAATTTTTGAGATGGCAAGCATCCCTTCTCAGGAAATTGTTCATAAGGCAAAAAGAGATAGCGATGATCCACAAGCGCCATTTTCGCCAGCACCAATTTCAGAGGTGGTTGCCTCGATTAAACAGGAAAAACCAGATTTTGTATTTGCTGCACATGTAGAAACTGCTTCTGGCATTATTTTGCCGGATGACTACATCAAAGCACTTTCCGATGCTGTTCATTCAGTGGGCGGTATGTTGGTATTGGATTGTGTTGCTTCTGGTGCCATTTGGATTGATATGAAAGATCTGGGTGTTGATGTTTTAATTAGCGCACCACAAAAAGGCTGGAGTGCTTCTCCTGCGTTCGGTATGGTGATGTTGGCAGAAAGTGCCAATACGTTAATTCCATCAACAAAAAGCACAAGCTATGCCTGTGATCTTTTGAAATGGCTACAAATTATGCAAGCTTACGAGAATGGTGGTCACGCGTATCACGCGACACTGCCGACTGATGCAATCAAAAAATTTAGAGATACGATTGTTGAGACCGAAGCTTTTGGTTTAGATAATGCGAAAGAAAAGCAACAAGAATTGGGCGACAAAGTCAGAGCATTCCTTGAAAGTAACGGCATTAAGAGTGTTGCCGCTAAAGGCTTTCAGGCGCCAGGTGTGGTTGTGAGCTATACGAATGACGCTGCGATTCAGAACGGTTCTAAATTCAGCGCATTGGGTATGCAAATTGCTGCTGGTGTTCCGCTTCAATGTGATGAGGGTGATGATTACCAAACATTTAGACTGGGCTTGTTCGGGCTTGACAAACTAACAGACGTTGACGCATCTTTGAAGCGCTTACAGGATGTGTTTAATCAAGTGATGTAGTCTTTTTTACAAGCCTAGAAGAGTTGGTTTACTCAAGACAGTATTTATAGACCGACCACTTTACTACGCTGTTCCATAAAAACAATATCACGCCAGATGCCATTCATCTGGCCGAGTCTCTCTCTGACGCCTAGTACTTTAAAGCCATTATTTTCAGCGACAAGGCGGCAACTCATTAGAAGAGATTCATTCCAATCATCATAATCTTTTGCAAGTTCTTAAAAGGTGGCATCGCCAGTATCAATCCCTTGTTGATAAATATCTTTCACTGAAGGAAAGTCAGTTTTAACAAACAACCTAATTGTTGTCATATAATTGGTTCTATTCTAAGAATGGTGGTAGCATTATAATTTACTCATTTACAATTGGTTTAAGAAATAACTAGCAACACAATGAACGTTGAAAAACTTGAACTTAGCGATCGAAAAGCATGGCAAGGGCTCTACCAAGGCTATGCAGATTTTTACAAAATGCCAATGGCCCAAAAAACACTGGATACTGTTTGGTCTTGGATTCATGATGAAAAAGTAGAATTCTATGCAATCGTTGCTAAAGATGACACGGGTCGCTTGCTTGGATTTATGCATTTTCGTCCAATGCCTTCACCCTTGAGAGGTGAAATTTACGGCTTCTTGGATGATCTTTTTGTTGTGCCTGATCAGAGAGGATCGGGTGTTGTGCAATTACTTTTTAAAGAGCTAAAAGTAATTTCTCAACAGCAGAACTGGAAAGCCGTTCGCTGGATTACAGCAACGGATAATCAGCGAGCGAGAGCTGTTTACGATAAGATTTCATCCACAATAGATTTTGTAACTTATCAAATGCCTATAGATTAGGAGACGGAAGGTTTTTTAGATGAATAAATATCAAGGAAATTGCCATTGTGGTTCGGTTAGTTTTTCGTTTTCAGCGGAGGCAATTGAAAAAGGGTTGCGCTGTAATTGTTCTATCTGCAAACGAAAAGGTATTGTTATGTCGATGTTTACACTCTCACCTGAAGAGCTTGAAATTGATGCTGATAGTGGATCGTTGAGCTTGTATCAATTTGATACAAAGGTGGCTAAGCACTACTTCTGCAAGACCTGTGGCATTAACCCGTTTAATGAAACTCTGCGAATGCCTGGGCATTTTCGCATTAACCTTGGTTGCATTGATGAAGTTGAAACAGATGGCATAGAAGTCGTTGTTTTTGACGGCAAGAATTTACTGTAGTCGGCA
>CAWVVS010000150.1:0-2917 GCA_963933655.1 uncultured Candidatus Thioglobus sp.
TCATCATTTTTGACGACAGGGCTGAGATTACTTTAGGGGTCAATCACACAATCGAGGCAATCAAAATCATCAATCTTATTCAAAAAGAGGCTCAAACTTACCAATTAAAGGGGCAGAACACCCTTATTTATAAGAAATCGATGACTGAAGACAGTTCGAGAGTGAGCTCGATCGAAAATTTACTAAAAAAGCTAGAAAGCGTATAAAGAGAATAAGGGTGAATTCCTTTCTAAGGCACCACTTTATCAATAGGTTACGGTCACAAAATGGGTGGGTGAACTACTAATTCTCTACAATGGATTTTGGGGCCACCATGCGAATGATTGGCACAACAACCAAAGCCAGAACGAAGATAAAACCGATACCGCCAGTTAAATCGCCAATCAACATGGAGGCAATGTAAGTCTCTTCATCAATGTAGGCCGGAACATCTATCCAACCTTTTAAGGTGGTTTCAATAAAGAATTTTGAGAAAGTGTTATAAAAAGCGGCCAAAATCATTAAAAAAATCACGTGCTGAAAAATTAATTTTTCGCCTTCAAAGAAATGAGAAAGTCTAAATACGCGCATTGTTAAAATTGCTGCCAGTGGACCAAGAGTGGTAACCAAGGCGTGAGCTTGATTTGCCCAAGCATAAGTTTTTAACTGCCCATCAACATCCAAAGAAAATGGATTCAAAGACCAGCCGTAAACGTACATAGCCGCTAGATGAAACCCGACAAAAACTGCTGGTAATGCGCGCCAGCCAAAAAGTAGGTAAGACATGGAGACGGCGCCCAGCACCAACCAAACACCAGAAACTGTATAAATAGTTGGTGTAATCGCGCCAACCTCAAGGATGCTTAAAGAAACCTTTGTTCCCCACGGTTGAATGGCACTTCCCAGCATAAGTGCAACAAAAATCATTGCAATAGTGATTGCGCTTTGAATTAGAAATTCGTTAGAATTCCATGCAACTGCGTTATGACTTGCCACCACTCTCTCCCTTGGTATTACTCATTGTTAGGAGAATTATATCATCACCCCCCCCCTAAAAACCTAAAGTTTTAGAAGGGTTTAAAGTGGTATTTGTATTTTTAGCTTCTTACAGCGTACGATAAATTCATCGCGCGCTTATCTTTCATTGATTGATCGGACCGGATAATTTCCTGATTCAACAGAGCGCCAACAGCTCTTTTAATGGTTGATAAGGAATACTTATGAAAGTAAGGATCGTTTTTAATGGTCGTGATAGTGGAAGTGGCATTATGAGTAATGTACGACAAAACAGCCTTTTCTACTTCTGATAAATGACTCATTCCAAGCTCATGCTCGTACTCGTCTAGTGCTTTTCTTAATTGAAATAATTTTTGTAGTGTTGACATACTATTCTCCATATTATAAATAAACTTCAGACCCTATTATTATAGCTCAAAACCTTGCCTATAGCAAATTAATCTGCTACCTCAAGTATGACAACACATTCACCATTTGTAATCATTTTTAACCATCATTAACTTTAGAAAAAATAGCATCAATCCAATCAACCATAAAAATTTTATTAAACGCCAAACTGGCGTTTGAGTTTAGCGTACTCTGTTGTTTCGATACGCGGCCCAAAATGGCTTACCACAAGGGCTGCAGAGGCATTTGCAAATTGAGCAGCTAAAACATAGTCATGCCCAGCACTAATGGCATATAAAAAAGCACCTGCAAACATATCCCCAGCACCGTTCGTGTTAATTGCTTTTGCTTTAACGCCATCAACAAAAGTTGATTTATTGCCGTCATAGACCAATGAGCCCCGTGCTCCACAAGTAATCGCAAAAGTTTTTGCGTAACCTTTAAGCGCTTCTCCGGCCTGTTCAATGGTGTGACTACCTGTAAAATTTATGGCCTCATCTTCATTGCAAAACAATAAGTCCATACCATCGCCAATGACACTTTTAAGCTGCTTTGAAAAAATCTGCACAACGAAAGGGTCGGATAAACTCAGTGAGGTTTTAACGCCATGCTGTTTAGCATATGCCATCGCTTCAACGGCGACTTGGGTTCTCTGTGAGTCGGTTACCAAGTAGCCTTCGATATATAACCACTTAGAATCTGCTAAAGATTGGGTGTCCACTTCTTTTGAAGTCAATTCAACATTCACACCTAAATAAGTGTTCATAGTTCTCTCTGAGTCATCGGTGATCATGACTAAGCATTTGCCAGTCGTGCCTCTTGTGTGTTCAGCCTTGTGAAAGTCTACGCCAGCAGAATGTAGGTCGTTAACAAAAAAAACACCTTCTTCATCAGAGGCGACCTTAGCAGCATAAAATGCTCTGGCACCAAAACCACTTGCAGCAACGATGGTGTTGCAAGCTGAGCCCCCACAACTTCGCTTAATAAGTTCTGAATACGACCCTAAGTTGGCAATGAGTTGGTGTTGCTTCTCCTCATCAACAAGCGTCATGAGTCCTTTATCCACTAAATTTTTCTCAAGAAAATCATCGCTAACCTTGAACTCGATATCTACGAGTGCGGCACCAATTCCATATACATCATAATTATTCATACACAACCTCTGTCTGTTTGGGGCTCACAATGATTGAACTATCTCAATGAGTTGGGTACAGGAAAATGCACATCTTCCTCTACACCACTTACTTCAAGCACCTCAGTGGCGCCGTGATTAAACAAATAGCTAACCACTTCTTGCACTAAAACTTCAGGCGCCGAAGCGCCAGCTGTAACACCAACTGATTGACAGCCATTGAACCAAGAGCTATCAATATCAATGGCGCCATCAATCAAATACGCAGATTTTTTGTTATTTTCTGCAATTTCGCGTAGACGGTTAGAGTTGGATGAGTTTTTAGATCCCAGTACCAATAGGACGTCAGCCATTTTAATAATTGCTTTGACAGCATCTTGTCTATTTTGGGTGGCGTAACAA
>CAWVVS010000151.1:0-2840 GCA_963933655.1 uncultured Candidatus Thioglobus sp.
CCTACCGCTGATGGCATACGACCTAATAGTGCTGATACTTCTGTGCCCGCTAGTGTGTAACGATAAATGTTATCAATAAATAACAGTACGTCACGACCCTCGTCACGGAAATACTCGGCCATTGTAAGGCCAGTCAAAGCAACACGCAGTCTATTTCCCGGAGGCTCATTCATTTGACCGTAAACCAACGATACCTTGTCTAATACATTTGAATCTTTCATTTCGTGGTAGAAGTCGTTACCCTCACGAGTACGCTCACCAACACCAGCAAATACAGAATAGCCTGAGTGCTCAATCGCAATGTTACGAATAAGCTCCATCATGTTGACTGTCTTACCAACACCAGCACCGCCAAACAGACCAACTTTACCACCTTTTGCAAATGGACAAACTAAGTCGATTACCTTGATGCCCGTTTCAAGCAATTCTGCCGCAGGAGATAATTCGTCGTATGGAGGGGCAGAGCGGTGAATTTCCCATTCTGCTTCAGGGTTAATATCGCCAGCGTTGTCAATCGGCTTACCCAATACGTCCATGATACGTCCCAGTGTTTTCGTGCCTACAGGAACAGTAATTGCTTTACCTGTATTTGTCACCTCTAGACCGCGCTTGAGTCCTTCAGAGCCACCCATTGCAATCGCTCTGACAACGTTATCGCCCAGCTGTTGCTGAACCTCTAGCGTAAGTCCCGTTTCAGTTACATGAAGGGCGTTGTATATTTTTGGGATCGCGTCTGCTGGAAACTCAACGTCGATAACTGCGCCAATAATTTGTGTAATTTTACCTATGCTCATTTGCTTTTCCTTTTTCTAAATCTAAACAGCAGCGGCGCCACTAACAATCTCAGAAATTTCCTGAGTAATTGCAGCTTGCCTTGCCTTATTGTAAATTAACTCCAACTCTTTAATCATATCGCCGGCGTTGTCAGTTGCACTCTTCATCGCAATCATGCGTGATGATTGTTCACAAGCAATATTTTCAACAATTCCCTGATAAACTAATGCTTCAATATAACGGACCAATAATGCACCCAATGCAGCTTCTGCATCCGGCTCATAGATATAATCCCAATGATGGTCCATACCATCTGTCTCTGAAACTTCCATCGGTACAATTTGCTTAACCGTTGGCACTTGTGTCATCGTGTTTTCATAGTGATTATAAGCCACCATGATTTGATCAAAATCGCCTGAATCGTAACGATCCAACATCACTTTAATCGTGCCCAACAGGTCGTCAAAATGTGGCTTGTCGCCAATATCAGTCAATACCGAGACGATTTTCAAGCCAGAATTTTTGAAAAATGACGTTGCTTTCTTGCCAATGGTGCAAAGCTCTACTTCAACGCCCTCAGCCTGCCAAGCAAGCGATTTTTTCAAAAAATTTCTAAATAGGTTGGTATTTAAACCACCACATAGACCTCTGTCGCTTGAGATCATGATAACGCCAATGCGCTTCACGCTCTCAGTAGCGGTCATGTATGGGTGCTTAAATTCAGAATTAGCATGCGCCAAGTGACCAATCACTTTAACAATCTTGTCAGAATATGGGCGTGATGCCAACATTCTGTTTTGTGCTTTTTTCATCTTAGACGCAGCAACCATTTCCATGGCTGAAGTAATCTTCTGAGTATTTTTAATACTCGAGATTTGCGTTTTAATTTCTTTTCCTACCGCCATCGTCGTCTACCAGTTAGTTTGTGTACACTCTACTGCCATCGTTTTTACCAAGTATGGTTAGTCTTAAAGTCTTCAATTGCCGCCTTAATTTGGGCCTCAATTTCATCGTTATAGTCACCAGTGCTGTTGATAGTTTCCATAAGCTCTGCTTGGTTTGCATTCATGTATGCAAGAAGCGCGCCTTCGAAAGTTACCACTTGGTTTACTTCAATATCATCTAACGCGCCAGAGTTACCAGCGTACAGAGATGTTGCCATTTCAGCAATTGTTAATGGTGTGTACTGCGCTTGCTTCATCAACTCAGTAATGCGCTGACCACGATCAATCTGAGCTTTCGTTTCTGCGTCTAGATCAGATGCGAACTGAGCAAATGCTGCTAATTCACGGTACTGTGCTAGTGCAAGACGAATACCGCCACCAAGCTTCTTAATAATCTTAGTCTGTGCTGCACCACCCACACGTGATACTGAAAGACCCGCATTAATCGCAGGGCGGATGCCTGAGTTAAATAAGTCAGTTTCTAAAAAGATCTGACCATCTGTAATTGAAATTACGTTTGTTGGCACAAAAGCAGATACGTCACCCGCTTGCGTCTCAATGATTGGTAATGCTGTCAAAGAGCCTGTTTGACCTTTAACTTCACCATTAGTCATCATTTCTACGTATTCAGCGTTCACACGTGATGCTCTTTCTAGCAAACGTGAGTGCAAATAGAATACATCACCTGGGTAAGCTTCACGACCTGGTGGGCGCTTCAATAGTAATGACACTTCACGGTAAGCCCATGCTTGTTTTGTAAGGTCATCATAAACGATCAGTGCATCTTCACCACGATCACGGAAATACTCACCCATTGCACAACCTGCATATGGAGCGATGTATTGTACTGCTGCTGAATCCGAAGCCGGCGCAGCAACAATGATAGTGTGCTCTAATGCGCCGTGCTCTTCAAGCTTACGAACAACCGCAGCAATTGATGATGCTTTTTGACCGATTGCAACATAAACACATTTAACGCCAGTGCCTTTTTGGTTAATGATCGCATCAATCGCAACGGCAGTTTTACCTGTTTGACGATCACCAATGATTAACTCACGTTGGCCACGTCCAATTGGAACCATCGCATCAATTGCTTTAATCCCTGTTTGGATTGGCTGATCA
>CAWVVS010000152.1:0-2827 GCA_963933655.1 uncultured Candidatus Thioglobus sp.
CAATCTAAGGATGAACCCCACTTACTGGATGAGGAGCGTCGCTTATGTTATGTGGGCATGACAAGAGCAATGAAAAAACTCAATCTTTCTTACGCTGACAAGCGTTTTCTGCACGGCCAATCTTTCTATTCGATGCCTTCACGCTTTCTGGAAGAGGTACCTGGTGCCTTCCTTAACCGCATCAAAAGCCCGCACAAGGATTATAGCTACAGTGATTCCAGTGATTCATACGGCACTAGAAAAACAATGGTTGCCAATTCGGACTCGCCTTATTCAATAGGGCAAATGGTTAAACATGCAAAATTTGGATTTGGAACGATACTGAACTACGAAGGAAGCGGTGATTCTGCCCGTGTAGAGGTCAAATTTAGAAAAGTCGGAACGAAGTGGTTGATTACTTCTTACGCAAATTTAGAAATCGCTTAGCTTTAGCCTAACTTTGAGTCCAGGGCATGCCATCATGGCGCCAACCATTTAAATTTCCGCGTTGATCATGCTCATCAAGATCACCTTCAAAGCCACTAGCAACATGGGATACATGAGTAAATCCATTGGTCTCTAGGCACTTAAGTGCCTCATTAGAGCGATAACCACTGCGACATATTAGGACAATTTCTGTATTAAGAGAATCATCACGTTTCGAGAGTTGTTTGTTAACCGCATCAGCAAACTCTTCTGGATTCGGTTGCCAATTAGGCTCATCTGTCCATGGAATTAAAACAGAATTATCTGGAAAGCCAACAAACTTGTGTTCAGCTGTAGAGCGTACATCAACGAACAAGGAGTTGGTATTGTTTATTAGATTTTCAAAAGCTTGTTTTGGTAATAAATTACGCTTATAGGGCATTTTCACTCCGTCAGATTGAGACTCAATAATAACATTAATATTATCATAATTCAAAGATTGATTGCACGCTTACGATAAAAATTATGATTCTTTAACAAATAATGCAATCGATTCCACATGTGCTGTTTGCGGAAACATATCCATAACGCCTGCTTTTTCTAATTGATAACCGAACTCGATCAATTTGGCCGTGTCTCTAGCAAGCGTTGCTGGGTTGCATGACACGTAGACTATTCTCTCAACGCCGAGTTTCGGCAATAATTCGACAATTTCAATCGCACCTGTTCGTGCAGGGTCAATTAAGGCTTTATTGTAAGTTTGACCTCTAAACCATGCAAAACCACTGACATCTTCAAATAAATCTGCTTTGTAAAATGACGCATTGTTGATACCATTGCGTTCAGCATTTTCCTTTGCCCTCTCAATTAGGCCACTATCCCCCTCCACACCAACAACGCTCTTAACTTGACGGGCAATCGGCAAGGTGAAATTACCCAATCCACAAAAAAGGTCAATTACTTTATCCTCATCATGTAGTTCTAATAACGACAAAGCCAAACTCATCATTTTTTGGTTGAGTTCGAAATTAACTTGGGTGAAATCGGTTGGCAAAAATGCCATTTCAATATTATATTCTGGTAACGAATAGCTCAAACTTACAACACTATCCAGCGGCTTGATAGTATCCATACCGCCGCTTTGTGTGTACCAAGTAATTGAGAGTTTCTTTGCGTAATGCCTAAGGACCACTTCATCTTCACTTGTGAGGGGTTCAAGATGTCTTAGAATAAGAATGGTATCGTGCTCAGCAATAGCCACTTCGATTTGTGGGATTTGAGATTTAACACTCAATTTACCAATACACTCACCCAAAACTGTTAAGTTATCGCCGAGAGAAGGGTGAAGCACCTCACAACGATCCATCACCGTAATAAAGGATGACTTTCGCTCTCTAAAGCCGACCAACACCTTCTCTTTTTTATGAACGTAACGCACTCCCAGTCTTGCTTTACGACGATATCCCCAACTTGTCACTTGCAGAGGCTCTAACCACTCTTTAGGTTCGGTTTTTGCTTGACCCATAAAAGCACTTTGAAGCCATGTTTGTTTGGCATTTATTTGATTTTTACTTGATAAATGCTGGAACGAGCAGCCACCACAAATACCGTAAACCGCACACTTTGGCTCAATTCTATCCGGCGATGGCGTAAGAATTTCTACAACGTCTGCCTCCTCGTACTTAGCCCTAGATAAAGAGCGATTAGCAATGACTTTTTCGCCAGGCAATGCGCCTCGGGTGAAAATAATCTTGTCATCAAAATGAGAAATACCTCTACCCTCATGCGACAATGTTTCAATATCCAACTCATACGTTTTGGCTTTAACTTTACGCCTTCTACCCATCTAATAACTCCACCCAATGTTTAACAGGTATTGGACTGCCTTTTTGCAAATGCATCAAACATCCAATGTTGCTGGTGACAATCATTTCTGGGTTTGATTTGGTTAAATGTGTAATTTTGTTTGACCTTAATTCTTTAGCTATCTTGGGCTGAAATATCGAAAAAGTACCTGCGGAACCACAACACAGATGCGAATCTTTTACCGGTATTTGTGCATAGCCAAATTGGTCTAATAATGACTCAACTAAACCACCTAATTGTTGACCATGCTGCATTGTACAAGGCTCATGATATGAGATATTTTTCTCTTTCAAGTGTAATTGAGAGAGATCTTCTTTTGATAAAAATTCAGCAATATCTTGAGTGTGCGAGGCAACCAATAATGCTTTAGCGTGATACTCATCCTCTTTAGCAAACAGTTTTGGATAGTCTTTCACCATCACGCCACAACCACTGGCACTAGAAAGTATGACTTCAGTATCGTGTTCGAGCTGCTTTTGCCATATGTCGATATTACTCTTAACCTTGCGCATTGCTGCCTCTGAAGCGGACAAATGTTGATCAATCGCGCCACAAC
>CAWVVS010000153.1:0-2787 GCA_963933655.1 uncultured Candidatus Thioglobus sp.
AATTCTACCAATGGTATTGAACCACCCAGAGGCTATGTTGCTGTGAAACAATCAAAGGATGGCATTCTCAAGCAAATTGTGCCAGACTATGAAAACCTTAAATCTCAGTACGAATTGCTTTGGGATATTAAAGACAACGAAGGCTACCTGCAGTTGTGTGCCATTATGCAAAAGTTCATCGATCAATCCATTTCAACCAATACTCACTACGATCCTTCGCAATTTGATGGCAACAGAGTGCCGATGAAGTTGTTCTTAATGGACCTGCTTAAGGCCTATAAATATGGCATTAAAACTCTTTATTACCATACTACTCGTGATGGTGCGACGGACGAACAAAACAATAGCAAACCAAGCGATGACGATTGCGCCGATGGCGTTTGTAAACTCTAGGAAAAAATTATGTCATACAGTATTTTCAATCACAAAATTAGTGACACGTTAACCCAGCCTATGTTTTTGGGTGACAGTGTTAACGTTGCGCGTTTTGACAAACAAAAGTTTGAAGTATTTGAAAAATTAACAGAAAAACAACTGTCTTTTTTCTGGCGTCCCGAAGAGATCGACGTCTCAAAAGACAAAATGGATTTCGCCAAACTACTGCCGAATGAGAAGCATATTTTCATCTCGAACTTGCAATACCAAATATTGTTAGACTCGGTACAAGGTAGATCGCCCAATATTGCCTTCTTGCCGATTGTGTCCCTGCCAGAATTAGAGAATTGGATTGAAACTTGGTCGTTCTCTGAAACCATTCACTCCAGAAGCTACACCCACATTATTAGAGCGATTGTCAACGAACCCGGTGTGATTTTTGACGACATCATGAAAACCGATGAGATCATTAAACGTGCTGATAGTGTCTCTGCAAATTATGACAAACTGATCGAAAGCGCTCAAGCTTACTTGGCGCATGGTGAAGGCGTACATACAATCAATGGTAAAACACTAACGGTTGACTTGCGTGCCTTGAAAAGACAACTTTATCTAACCATTATGTCGGTCAATATTCTTGAGGCTGTACGATTTTATGTTAGCTTTGCTTGCTCGTTTGCCTTTGCCGAACGCAAAGTCATGGAAGGAAATGCCAAAATTATTAAAATGATTGCCCGTGATGAGGCTTTGCATTTAACCGGCACCCAACACATGATCAACCTTATGCGTTCTGGTAAAGATGATCCTGACATGGAGGCCATAGCAAGCGAATGCAAGGATGAGGTTGTTGCAATGTTTAGGGAAGCAGCTGAGCAAGAAAAAGAATGGGCTGAGTACTTGTTTAGAGATGGCTCAATGATTGGTCTTAACGCTGAAATTCTGAAACAATATCTAGAATACATCACCAATGTTCGTATGGCTGCTATTGACTTGGATCCAATATTTGAACAAAGCACCAACCCACTGCCATGGATTAATCATTGGCTTGATTCAGACAACGTTCAGGTAGCACCTCAGGAGACCGAAATAACGTCTTACTTGGTGAGCGCTATCGACAACACCATGAATGCCGATGATAACGACTTTGATGACTTTACGCTTTAAAGATCTCACTTGTGTAGATGTTTCGAATTGACGTTGACAATATTAATGGCAAAACTGAGTCGCTTTATGTGTTTGGTGACGAGTCCATACTTACCGAGCTCGAAAATAACAACATCTTAATAAATTACAATTGTCGGCAAGGGCATTGCGGTAGTTGCATTCTCCAGCTACAGGAAGGAAACGTTATACATCAAGAATGCCTGGTTCCGCTCTCAGCTGGTGAAATACTAGCCTGCCAAGCAAGACCCGCTAGTGACATCAAAATAACCGTTAGAAGCTAAATTTCGAGCTCTTCAAAAAATCAATGATTTCATCAGCACTCCCCTCAAAAACAATACGATTTTTTTTATTGTTGATCTGATAGGCATACATTGGATCGTAATAGTCAACCAAAAGAGTTTCAATAATGGGTAAAAATAGCCTGACACTATCTGCATCTTGATATTTATTAAGCACATCCTCAAGGATCTTTGCAAGCTCTTGATAACGAACACCGCCTAAGCGTTTACGAATTTTTCCGAGGCTCTGACGCCAATAAATGGCAAAGTTCTCAAAGCCATTTTGCGCATCTAGTGCACAGTATTTATCGTGCATATCCGCAACATACGTTTTAAGACTTAGCTCAATCCGTTCGTCAACAGAAGCCTTCAAAACGACCAATTTTGAACTTTGGGTCTTAAGCTTTAGTGCATCTGGGATATGAATCGTACCAATATTCGTACCCTCATCTTCAAGAGCAATAAATGTTTGCTGCTTATTTTTTATAAGCTCGATAGCCAGTGCATTTTCAAAATTAATTTGTGTTGGTTGTGGGTTAACGTCATTACCAAAAGCAGACCCCCTGTGATTTGCCAAACCTTCTAAATCAATACTATTTCTTAGACGATTTAATAGCAATGTTTTACCAGCGCCAGTTTGTCCACCAATGACAACAAAATTCAGTTTTTTTCCAAGGTTTTTCAGTTCGTCAATCAAGTATCGACGCATCGATTTGTAGCCACCTTTAATTCGCGGGTATGCAATACCAGAACGTTCAAAAATCCAGCGCTGTGTTATTTGTGAGCGTAGGCCGCCACGAAAACAATACAAAATACCATCTGGATTGTTTTGAAAAAATGCCATCCAAGCATCAAGCCTCTGCTCTTTAACTTTTCCGCTAACCAATTGATGACCAAGCTCAAGGGCGGCTTCTTTGCCGATGTTTTGATAACAAATGCCGACTTGCTCGCGCTCATCATCCGTCATTAA
>CAWVVS010000154.1:0-2740 GCA_963933655.1 uncultured Candidatus Thioglobus sp.
CAGTAGAACCTCAGGCACAATCAACAATGACCGGCGTAGCACGTTATCTTGAAAATCATAGTAGCAAAGCAAGTACATCAACCGGTGTAGAGCGCTACATCCAAAACAAACTCATCTCAGCTCAATCAATGACTGGTGTTGAGCGTTATATTCAAAACAAAACAAAACTAGCTGTTGCTGTGACCGGTGTTGAACGCTATATTCTTAACCAAGGTTAAGTCAGCACAACTTCTTCATAGTAAACTGTAAAACATTCGTACTCTGACTAGGCAAATTTAATGTCTGAAGTTAGATTTTTTAACTCACAAACTTAAGAAGGTATTTTCATATGGCAAATCTACTTGACCAGCTAAAAGAAATGACTGTTGTCGTTGCCGACACAGGTGATATCGCTGCAATAGAGCAATTCACACCGCGTGATGCAACAACAAACCCATCACTTATCACTGCTGCAGCACAAATGCCTCAATATCAAGCAATTGTTGACGACACCTTAATGGGTGCCCGCACAGCAGCTGGCGCAAATGCCGCTGCATCTGAAGTAGTCACATTGGCATTCGATCGTTTAGCAGTATCATTCGGTTTAAAGATCCTCGATATTGTGCCTCAACGGGTTTCAACTGAAGTTGATGCACGCTTGTCTTATGACACAGATGCCACTATCGCGAAAGGCCGCGACCTGATATCACAGTATGAGGCAGCTGGCGTATCTCGTGAACGTATCTTAATAAAAATTGCAGCAACTTGGGAAGGTATCCAAGCCGCTAAAGTGCTTGAAGAAGAAGGTATTCACACCAACCTAACCTTAGTATTTGGCTTACACCAAGCGATTGCTTGTGCTGAGAATGGTATTCAACTAATTTCACCATTCGTTGGGCGCATACTTGATTGGCACAAAAAAGATTCTGGTCGTGACTCATACCCTGCAGATCAAGATCCCGGTGTAGTTTCTGTTACTGCTATCTATAACTATTTCAAAAAGTTTGGTTATAAAACTGAAGTCATGGGCGCAAGCTTCCGTAACCTGGGTGAAATCACTGAGTTAGCAGGTGTTGATTTATTGACAATTTCACCAGGACTACTTGATGAATTACAATCAACAGAAGCCACACTCGTTCGTAAATTGTCGCCAGCACAAGCTGCATCTTCAGACATTAAAAAAATCAATATGGATAAAGCAACTTTTGATGCCATGCATGCGGAAGATCACATGGCAACAGAGAAGTTGGCAGAAGGTATAGATGGATTTGCAAAAGCACTTGCTTCATTAGAAGAGTTGCTGGCAAGCCGCCTATCTGAACTAGAGGCTTAAAGGTTTCTAAGCTGCAAATATAGTCTAGGTCTCGCAGTATCAATTATTGCTTAACTAGGCTTCCCTACATCCCAATCTAAATTGACATTGGGCAGGGATGTGAATTATAGTTATCAGTCGCGCATTGACGTGATCAGACAAAAAAACACTACTTTAGGAGTATGAAAATGGCAGAAATTCAAATGGCTCTAGATTCTCTAGACTTTGACGCAACAATGGCTTTAGCAGAAGCGGTTGCACCTTATGTTGATATCTTAGAAATCGGCACACCATGCATCAAATATAACGGCCTTAAGCTTGTTAAAGCTCTAAAAGCAGCTCACCCAGATAAAAAAATCCTTGTTGACCTTAAAACAATGGATGCGGGCGAATATGAATCAACACCATTCTATGAAGCTGGTGGCGCTATATGTACTGTACTTGGTGCAGCAGATATGGCTACAATCGGTGGTGTTATTAAAGCAGCTAATGCTAACGGTGCTGAAGCCCAAGTCGATTTAATTGGTGTTCAGGATAAAGCAGCAGTTGCTAAAACTGCAGCAGCTAATGGCGCACAAATCATCGGTGTTCACACTGGTCTTGACGCACAAGCAGCTGGTGGAACACCTTTTGCTGACTTAGCAATGATCGCTGGTCTTGGCATGGATGTAAAAATCTCTGTTGCTGGTGGTATTAACAAAGACACAATCCAAAGCACAGTTCAAGCTGGTGCAGCAATTGTTGTTGTCGGCGCGGCTATCTATGGCGCACCTTCACCAGCAGAATCAGCTAAAGAGCTTCGTGCTTTAGTTGACGCAGCATAAGGAAAGAAAAATGACAATGCATCAAGATCTGCTCTTAAATAAAATCACCGAAATCGTTGGTTCTACTGATGAATCATATGAAGCTAGATTAATTTCTATGTGTGATGATGCTAAACGCATCTTTATTACAGGGGCGGGTCGCTCAAAACTAGTAGGTAACTTCTTAGGAATGAGGTTGATGCATAGTGGTTACACTGTATATGTTCAAGGTGAAATTAGTACACCGAGTATCCGTCAAGGCGATTTATTGATTGTCATTTCTGGTTCAGGTGAAACAACTCAACTTGTCTCATTTACAAATAAAGCTAAATCTGAGGGCGCTAATGTGGTTTTGGTTTGTTCAAAATCTAGCTCTACGATTGGTGATTTAGCCGATCAAACGATCCAAATTGGAACTGATAGCAGCTTTGCAGCAACAAAAGGCATGCCTATGGGAACCATGTTTGAATTATCGACATTAATATTCTTAGAGTCTATTGTTTCTCACTTAATTCATGAGAAAGGAATCCAAGAAGATAAAATGAAGTTTAGACACGCTAATATGGAATAACCACTTTCATAAGCAGTATTAAAAAAACGAGTAACGAAAGTTACTCGTTTTTTTTTGTCTCCAAAAAAGTTTTGC
>CAWVVS010000155.1:0-2717 GCA_963933655.1 uncultured Candidatus Thioglobus sp.
AGCTTTTACAAAATTACTAAATTGTTTGTTGTTCTGCTCCAGTGCGAAGTGTGAGCCATTACTTCTTGGTAGGTATGGGGTGTCTACTAGGTCTTTCATGAGCCAAGGGATACCAGCAAAAGTGCCTATTGGTAGGGGGTTTTTAGCACGCTCCAGGGCTTCTTCGAAGCAGTTGTTGGTGAGTGCGTTAAGGTGAGGCTCTTTAGCCTTAATATGTGCAATAGTTTGGCTGGTTAGTTCAAATGGTGACAGTTCGCTTGTTCTTAATAAGTGTGCCAAATGACAAGCATCTAATTGCTCTAAATCACCCATAGATGCTTATTCCATTATTAGTAAATCTGGATTTTCTTCCATTAACAGCAAGAACTCATCAAGATCCATCATTAGCGAAGCTGGGTCTTGCATCTGCGATGGCTCAATAAGCATCAATGAAATCTCTGGAACAAAGGAGATGATTAGTAACACAATCAGCATCATGCCGACAAAAGGTATAACTGATCGAGTGACATCGGAGAACTTTTCCTTTAAGGCCGTCATTGCTACTACTAAATTAAAACCAACTGGCGGTGTCAATAAGCCAATCTCCAGGTTGATGACCATAATGATGCCTAAGTGGATTGGATCGATGCCATAAATACGGGCAAGAGGTAGAATGATTGGTGCTAGAATCAAGATGGCGGCATTAATGTCCATTAAAGTACCTACTAGAAGCAATACTGCGTTTAAACCCAGTAAAAAGTAAATTTTGCTATCGATGTTTTCTGTCATCCAATTGCTTAAAAATTGTGGCGCTTGTTCAACGACAAGCAGGTCATTAAGAGTCATCGCAATGGCAATAATTGGTGCTAAAGTGCCTACGAGCTGACTGGTCTCTATCACCATTTTTTTTAGATTGACTAGTTTTGTTTCTTTGTAGACAAATAATTCAATAACCAAAGCATAACACAAGGCAACTGCCGCCGATTCGGTGGCAGTAAAGTAGCCAGAATAAATACCACCTAATAAAATAAATGGCATCAATAATGACCAAATACCATCCTTAACGGCAGTAAAAAATTCTCTAGGATTAAATGGGTATTTAGGTAATTTTCTATTCTTGAACAGCGAGTAACCTAGTAGTGCTACGGTTAGCAATAAGCCCGGAATAATTCCCGCTATAAATAAATCAGTAATCGATGTTTGAGTGCTTATTCCATAAACAATAAGTGGTATTGACGGCGGGATAATAACACCCAAAGTGCCAGCACTGGTAATCGCACCAAGTGAATATTGTTGGCTATAGCCTTCTTTTCTAAGGGCTGGATAGAGGATGGTACCAACCGCTAAAAGGGTTACCATTGAGGAACCTGAAATGGCAGCAAAAAAAGCACAAGAGAGGATACATGTTGCACCCAAGCCGCCTGGTAAGGCGCAAGTTGCGGTCCGCATTATATTGATTAGGCGCACAGATATAGCGCCATTTGTCATTATCGAGCCACAAAGAATAAAAAGTGGGATTGAGAGTAGTACTTCATTATTAAGCGACCTCCACATATGCTCGGTCATGAAGTATAGTTGTTCTTCACTATAAAGCAATATAGTTGAAGCAACAATCACAATTAGAATGGTAATAATATTTTGTCTAAGTGCCAACAAGAGTAACACCAAACCTAATAAGAATAATGAAGTCATGCTGTGGATCCTGATTCTGCAGGTTTTAAGTCAGGGCGGATAAAAAATACCGCATAACGGAAGGCGGTTGAAAAAAAGCCATAAGCCATTAACCAGCGAACTGTCCATTCTGGAATTCCATGAGTGACAATTCTCCAGCCAGACTCCGTTGACCAGCCCGGAGCTCTAACCCTTAGTGCTAACCAATCTGGGTGTTTAATGAAGTGCTCAACCATTTCAAAGGCTATGACAGCCATAAATAAGAATAAAACTGCGGCCAATAGATCGCCAAAGCGCTCAATAAAAAGGCGCCATGAAGCAGGCGCCCAGTTATCGGCAAATCTTGGTCGGAGATGTTTATTCTGACCGGCTGCCAAACCCATACCAACATAAGCAACAGCAATCACCAAATATACCGCTATCTGTTGTATGCCAAATATAGATTCGTTAAAGAACTCTCTGGCTGCCACGTCGACAACAATTGCCAGCGCAACAAGAATATAAAATGTAGAGGCTAGGAAAGCTTCAACATTAAATAATCGTTGCATGAAAGCAGCCATAAAAGTTCTATATTTTAATTGTTATTAAAAGGTCACATCTGAGCACGACATTGGTCACGCGCTGTAACAACATCTTTCCATAGAGTTGCTGCATCACCACCAATCTCTTCAACCATTGGTCCGTACATATCTTGTACTGCAGTTTTCCATTCATCATGTTGAGCGTCAGATAGTTCATACACTTGGATGCCTGCCGCTTTCGCTTGAGCTAATAGATAGGCAGCCATACCGCGTACACCATCACGCAAATTCTGCTGTGGTTGCAATGAATTCATCATTGCTGCCTGTAAGTCAGCATCAAGGCTATTCCACAAGTCCAAATTAATCAGAATTGCACCCGCATCGTGTGAATCACGAGTCAAGGTGTAATGCGGAGCAAGCTTGCCAAAGCCCATAGCAACGTACGGAATCGTTTGCATAGAGGCACCCTCAATCAAGCCTGTTTGTAGAGCAGAAGCCATTTCCATAAATGGAATGTAGATACCATCATTACCTAGGGCCTGATAA
>CAWVVS010000156.1:0-2713 GCA_963933655.1 uncultured Candidatus Thioglobus sp.
ATTGACACCGCCAGGAATGTAGTTTTTAGCTACATTAAAAAACGCTGATGACTGTTTCATGATGCCTCCTGAAGATTGGTAATGACTGGGTATTGTTTAAGGTGGGTAATATGCGACCAAACAATGAGTACATTATCCAATAATAAAGTCATATTTACAGGGTCATGTGCCAGAGAAATCGAGCGAGAAATGTCATCCAATAATCGAAATAAATTATCCAAAGACGCCTTGCTAGCAACTTTATTAAGCTCCAACAATGCGCCTTGTGTTTTAAGCAGCTTTAGACGAATTCCCTCGGAAATGAGTTGCTGTAAACAAACTAGAGTTTCTACCTCATGACCTTCAAACAAATCTGCCTCAATGGCTTTAGCTGGATTCATTGCCATTTCCAATAAATGGTTTTGCCAGCTTTGAAATTGAAGAAAATAATCGCCTTGCAGCTCCTCTACCGCTTTAAATGGAATGCCATGGGCGTTTTCAAGTAACTGAACAGCATCAAAATCACTGCGTTTTTCACGATCAATATGCTTGGATAACCATTCGACACTCTTAGAATCAAAAGTCGGGCTAATGTGCACACTCTGGCAACGGGAAAGAATGGTGGCTGGCAGTGCACTTGCATTATGCGCCAGTAGTATAATCAGAGTATTCTTTCGAGGTTCTTCAAGAGTTTTTAGGAGGCTATTGGCAGCGCTAGCGTTCATTTGATCAGCATAGAAAATAACGCCAATTTGTAACGCATCGGCAGTTTTACTTAGAATATCACAAAAAGCTCGAATTTGATTCACTCGGATCTCTTTTGATTCCCTGCCAGACTCTCTTAACTCTGGACGACAATAAATCATATTTGGATAATGTGACCTTCTAATAAGCACACTTTGATCCAACACCTCTCTAGGATTGTCTTTGGCAAATTGACGGCATTGCTGACATTCACCACAAACACCATTCTCACACAATAGTGTTTGAATAAACCGCATGGCAAGTTCAAACTTACCTATTTTTTCAGCGCCAGTAATGAGTAGCGCATGTGGCAAATGGTTTTGCTCTAGCATTTGCGTCAGTTTTGCAAAAGCATTTTGGTGCCAAGGAAGGGTCATAACTGCTCTAAATAAGAATGAATTTGTTGACTCACTTGGTCAATTTGGACAGAGGCATCGACCAGTTTAATGCGTTCGGGAAATTGTTGTGAGCGATCAATAAACACTTGTCTAACTCGCTCAAAAAAGGCTCGCTCTTCCAGCTCAATGCGATCTTTTGCAGAACGTGCCTCAATTCTTTTCATGCCAATGTCGACACTCAGGTCTAACAACAGTGTCAAATCAGGGCGGAACTCGCCTTGCACCCAATTTTCAAGCGCCTCAATCCTAGACAAATCTAACGACCTACCACCACCTTGATAAGCAAAAGAGGCGTCGGTGAAACGATCACTGACAACCCACTTGCCTTCTGCTATGGCAGGCTTTATTTTATTTTGAATGTGTTCGTTTCTTGCGCTAAACATCAGCAACAATTCGGTATCGCTGTGCATGGCGCCTGTTTCAACACCAAGCAATAGCGCGCGAATTTTTTCACCAAGATCGGTACCACCAGGTTCGCGCGTTCTGACAACTTCTATACTTTTTTTCTGAAGATAAGAGCAAATATACTCAATTTGAGTGCTTTTACCAGCGCCTTCTACGCCATCTATGGTGATAAATTTACCTTGTTTCATAGTGATAATTTTAGACTAGAAGCCAAGAGTCTTTGCATGTATCAAATCTAAAATAATATATGCAAAGGTCGCTTCTAATTATTTAAATACTGCTGGATATTATCCTTGTGTTCTTGATAGGTTTCAGCAAATGCATGGCTACCATCTTTTTTCGAAACAAAGTAGAGGGTGTTGCCATTATCTGGATGAAAAGCTGCATACAAAGACTCATAACCAACAGAGCTAATCGCACCTGGCGGCAAGCCTTTATGTCGATAGGTATTGTACGGGCTTTTAATTTTTAAATCCTTCTTTGTCAACGACCCAGTATATGCCTCACCTAAAGCATAAATAACACTCGGGTCAGTTTGCAATCTCATACCATCGGATAACCTGCGTAAAAACACGCCGGCAATCATTGACTTCTCTTGGTGATGGGCTGTTTCTTTTTCAATAAGCGAGGCTAAAATTAATGCCTCGTATGGTGAGTTAAACGGTAGAGAGTCGGACCTTGCTAGCCACAAAACATCAAGTTTCTCCTTCATTGATTCATGCGCCCTCGCAAAAATTATTTGAATACTATCACCATAGGTAATTTGGTAGGTCTCAGGGAAAATCCAACCTTCATACGGATCGCTAACGCCCAGTGATTGCATCACTTCTAGTAATGTGTTATTAACAATAACAGCAGGATTTTGACTTAATTGTAAATAATAGTCATCGAGTGTTATGCCCTCAATCAGAGTGATGTTTTGCCTGACCACATCACCACTCGTTACCTTGTCTAGAAAACTAACAACACTCATTCCAGGCTCCAGCTGATAATAGCCAGTTTGTAATTTCGTGCTAGCGCCCACAGCCATTCCTGCTAATTTGAAATAAACTTCAGAATTAATCAGCTTTTTATTATGCAAATCTAGGACAAGCGCATCAATGGTCGCGCCCTTTTGCAAATGGTATATTTGTGAATCCACTAAAAGCATGTTTTTTGAAGTCCAAATCCACACAACCAAAGCAAAA
>CAWVVS010000157.1:0-2672 GCA_963933655.1 uncultured Candidatus Thioglobus sp.
TGAGGAAATCCTGAGGAAAGCCGGGCTTTCCTCATTAAGTTGTTGGAGCAACATGTCAGCAACTTTCGATGTGGATGGCATTACAATAGATATTACTTACTTCGGCGAAGATGTTGACTTAGCTACCAATAACTATAATTGGGTAATGCTTTACTAAATATTTGTTATTTGAGGAAAGCCCGGCTTTCCTCAGTAGTCTTTAAAATTCAGCTGTCTGTGATACAATAAAATATGGGCGTAAGAAAAGTTCACTTCACAAATAATGAGTATTACCACGTTTTTAATCGCGGCGTCGATAAGCGAACTATTTTCTGTAGTATGGCTCAGCAACATTTTTTCTTCAATCGGTTGCACTTACTAAATACAACAGACACGCGTAAATATATTGCTAACCGAAGAAGTCGATTAAAAGATAAGGTTGTTGATGCTGGGGGAGGTAGACTCGTCAGTATTGTGTCTTACAGTTTGTTGCCGAACCATTTTCACTTGTTGTTGAGACAAGAGGTGGAC
The DNA here is from genome assembly GCA_963933655.1 of uncultured Candidatus Thioglobus sp. Classification (GTDB taxonomy): domain Bacteria; phylum Pseudomonadota; class Gammaproteobacteria; order PS1; family Pseudothioglobaceae; genus Pseudothioglobus. The sequence goes on from CAWVVS010000157.1 coordinate 511, forward strand.
AATGGAATTTCGAAGTATATGCAACGCCTTGGTACTTCGTATACCAAATACTTTAATCAATTGGAAGAGAGGAGCGGTGTTTTGTTCCAAGGCCGATTTAAGGCAACGCATCTTATGGGTGATATGGCATTGCCGATACTTTCGGCTTATGTTAATCTGAATCATAAGCACCATCAAATTGATCCCAAAAAGCATTTGGTTAAATCAAGTTTTGATGAGTATTGTGGTGGAAATATTGACGATTCAATCTGTGATGTGGATGAAATTGACAAAATTCTTGATGAAGTTGGCGGATTGTCTGCCTACAAAAATTTTGCAAAACAATGTTCTATGACTTTTGCACTTAATAAAAATACTGAACTCACTCCAAAAGATTTTGAATTTTGACTGTTATCATATAACTAGGAAAGGGTGACCCTTCCCCAGTTCTCCAATTTAAGATATTTTTGATTATTCGATCACATTAGTGTGAATTGTTTAGCTTAATAATGATTAAAATATAATTTATTTGTTATTTCATTCTTGTAATGCCTATCCTCCTTAAAAATCGTGCCTTATTAAAACTCAGTGGCTCAGAGGCGAAATTTTTTTTGCAAAACCAGCTGAGCAACGATATTGAAAAACTAGATGAGACTAGTGTGCAACTGAGTGCTTATTGTCAGCATCAAGGTAAGATGTTGGTGTTATTTTGGGTCATGCGCCAGGGTAGTGATTTCATCCTGTCGTTTCCTGATGATTTGCTTGATACCATTCTTCCTCGATTAAAAATGTTTGTTCTGATGTCTGACGTTGTTATTGATGATATTAGCAATGAGTTTGTTCAAGTCGGGCATATTGATGCAACTGCTGATGGCACCTATTCTATTAATCAACGGCTAGCCGTTGAGATGGTGACTCTAAGTGATGCCGCCAATATTGAGTTTTCTGATAGGGATGAATGGGACAAAGTATGCATTGATACCGTTTTGCCAGAAGTGGTTCATGCTACAAGTGAAAAGCTCGTGCCGCAAATGCTGAATTTGGATATTGATGAAATTGGCGTTAATTTTAGCAAGGGTTGTTATCCTGGGCAAGAAGTGGTGGCACGACTGCATTATTTGGGTAAAGCAAAGCGACGCTTGTTTAAATTTATGGCAAACGAGCCATTGTCCGTTGGCGATAGTTTATATTGTGAAAGTTCACGGTCTGCTAAAGCCAGCGGAGTTGTGATTTCTCAAGTAAAATATGATTCTGAATTTTTATGTTTGGCAACACTCGAAGTGGCGCACAAAGATGATCTTATAACCTTGAATAGTGCTGATGGTGCCACTCTAACCCGTATTGAACATGAATAAATTATTGCTATTATTACTATCTTTTTTTCCAGTTATGGCGCTTGCATCTGTCGGCGGTGAAACACTGGATCTTACGAATCATTGGGCGGGTTATCTTGCGCTGATTTTATTTGTTATCGCCTATATTTTGGTGATGGTGGAGGAGTTCACCCATTTCCGAAAGTCAAAACCAGTCATTCTTGTTGCCGGCGCTATCTGGGCGGTGATTGGATGGGTTTATGCGGATCAAGGTTTACCTCATGCGGCTGAAGTTGCACTGCGACATAACATTTTAGAATACGCCGAACTGTTCTTATTCCTACTTGTAGCGATGACTTATATTGAGGCAATGCGTGAAAGATTGGTGTTTGAGCGCTTAAAAGTTTGGCTAATCAATAAGGGCTTCAGCTTTAGACAACTGTTTTGGTTGACGGGATTCTTGGCGTTCTTTATGTCGCCGATAGCCGACAATCTAACAACGGCATTGATCATGGGCGCTGTAGTGATGGCGGTTGGTAGTGGTAATAACCGCTTTATTTCCATTGCTTTCGTGAATATCGTTGTTGCCGCTAATGCAGGTGGTGCATTCAGCCCATTCGGTGATATCACCACATTAATGGTTTGGCAAAAAGGCATTGTTGAATTTGAGCAATTCTTTGTTTTGTTCTTGCCTTCATTGGTTAATTTTCTTGTGCCAGCGACAATTATGCACTTTTTCATTAAAAATGAAACGCCACAATCGATTGAGCAAAGCGTCACCATCAAAGAAGGCGGACTGGTGATTACACTGATGTTTTTATTCACTATAGCTACAGCAGTAAGCTTCCATAGCTTCCTTCATTTGCCACC
>CAWVVS010000158.1:0-2661 GCA_963933655.1 uncultured Candidatus Thioglobus sp.
AACACAAAAACAGTGTTCCGAATTATCCACTTCGAACATTAAAAATGGTTCGAACGGCTAGTTCTTTACGCGGCCCAACGGCGTGCTTCATTGCACTGTGGTGTGCAGGGGCAAACATAAACCCAACGCCAATTTCATCGACACAACGCCCGATTACTTCAGGGCTGACAGCCAAGTTGACGCCAGCAGACTCTAATACATCAGCACTGCCAGATTTGGAAGAAATAGAGCGGTTACCATGCTTGGCTACTTGACCACCAGCAGCTGCAACAACAAAGGCTGAAGCGGTCGATATATTAAACAAACCCAAACCGTCACCACCCGTGCCACAAGTATCTACTAAGTGGTTGGTCGGAGAAATCTCGACCGCTATTGCCAAAGAGCGCATGACTTTAGCGCTGGCGGTAATTTCTTCAATGGTTTCGCCCTTCATCGAAAGCCCGACTAAAAATGCACCAATCTGAGCATCGGTTGTCTTGCCGGTCATAATGTCGCTCATGACGCCGTGCATTTGCTCTTCGCTTAAATCTTGTTTGGCAATTAGCGCTTTAATGGCTTGTTGTATGTTCATTGCTATCTCTGTTTAGTTATTCATAAGGCGTTCAATATCGTCAATCTCTTTAACGAGGGATTGTGTTAGCACTTTGTTTCCTGATTCGGTGATTAGAACATCGTCTTCAATTCTGATGCCAATATTCCAGTACATTGGGTCAATTTTATCATTCTTGCGAATGTAGATCCCGGGTTCAACTGTCATTACCATGCCAGATTCAAAATGGCGGTGTTCATCGTTCAGTTTGTATTGGCCACAGTCATGCACATCAAGCCCTAACCAATGCCCTGTATTGTGCATATAAAACTCATTCAGTGGCAGATCCTCACTAATTATGCCAAGATTTTTCAGCCCGTTTGAGATAATATGACAGGCAGTATCGTGAGCCTTATTAACTTTTTCACCAGGCTTGAGGCAGTTAATTGCGCCTTTTTGTGCGTCAAGGACAATACTATAAATTTGTTTTTGTGCTTCGCTAAATTGCCCATTAATTGGAAAAGTACGAGTAATATCGGAGGCGTAACCCTCGGTCTCGCAACCGGCGTCAATTAATAATAAATCGCCATCTTTCAGCACTGCATTATTTTCAATATAGTGCAGCACACAGGCGTTAGATCCACCTGCAACGATGGGCGTATAAGCGTGTGTTGAGTTGTTTCTTTTGAATTCGCCGTCAAATAATGCGGCAATTTCGTACTCGAACATACCTGGCTTAACGTTTCTCATGGCTTGAGTGTGTGCATCGACTGCTAAATCGGCAGAAGTTTGCATGTTATCAATTTCCACCAAATCCTTAAATAGGCGCATTTCTGCGAGGTGGGGCAGCAGAGGCTTAATACCATCCGCTATCGCAATGTCTTCATGTAGAGAGTTGGTGCTGGTATTGTCATAATAAAGCACTGTATCGTCATCGATCAAAGTATCCAGTTGTTCAGAAAACTGTTCGATTGAATAAGCATTATTAGCAAGAAGAATTTCAGGTGCAGCCTCAGCACCCAGTCTTTTTCCATTCCAAATTTCTTTGGTTTTATCCTTTGGTCTAACGAAGATTGAATAATTATTTTTCGAAAAAACAGCAATTGCATCGGGCTCTGTAAAGCCGGTTAGGTACCAAAAGCTAGAGTCTGGGCGAAAAGGAAAAGTAACATCTGCATTGCGCTGAAGCTCTGCATTGGTACATACGATAACAAGCGCATTGTGTTCTAATCGGCTTAATAACTCTTGTCGTCTTTTTTGATGTATCATTTTTATTGTATTTTTAACCTTGCCAACGTTAGTATTGGCGGATTCCAAAACGATACCATGAAAAGCGTAAGACTTTATCAAAATACCACTCTTAAAGTAGGCACAAAAATTGATTTAGATGAGCCTGCGGCTCATCACTTACTTAAAGTGCTGCGTTTCCCAGAAGGGCAGAGCATCATCCTTTTTAATGGCGACGGTTTTGACTACCAAGCGAGAGTTGCTAGTGCTAAAAAAATCTGCACTGTTGAAGTGCTTTCATGTGAAAAAAATCAAAGAGAATCTTCGCTGGATCTAACACTGGCACAAGGCATTGCCAAGGGTGAAAAAATGGATTTCCTTATTCAAAAAGCGATTGAGCTTGGCGTTAATCGCATTATTCCCGTGCAAGTAGAGCGCTGTGTGGTGCGTTTAAGTGGCGCCAAACTTATTAAGCGTACAGAGCATTGGCAGAAAATTGCCAATCACGCTTGCGCGCAATCGGGACGATCGGTAATTGTTGAAATTGCACCTTCACAATCACTTACAGAGGCGCTATCAGCGACGACAGGTAAAGGTTATGTGCTACACCACCGCGCCGAAAAAGGTTTGCTTACAATGGAGGCTCCTTCAAAGGCGACAATTCTCATCGGTCCAGAAGGCGGGCTTACAAGTTTTGAGATTGATGAGGCTGTTGCATCTGGCTTTCAACCGCTGTTGTTAGGTCGTCGTATTCTCAGAACGGAAACAGCTTCTCTTGCAGCCATTGCTAATATGCAGTTGCTCTGGGGCAGTTGAACGAGTTTTAGTAAATCAAGAAAAGGAGATATGAATGGCAGCTCAATTTGCCGTAATTTTTGCAAGCGTAGCAAGTGAGTCGCTAGTTA
>CAWVVS010000159.1:0-2647 GCA_963933655.1 uncultured Candidatus Thioglobus sp.
AATGAAGAGGCTATGATTATGGTGGGTCAAGAAGTGCCATTTATTACCAATACAGAAATTAAATCAACCAACGCCAATCCGTTTCAAAATTACGAGAGAAAAGACGTGGGTTTAACCTTGATAGTCAAGCCTCAAATCAATGAAGGCGACACCATAAAACTCAATATCGAACAGGAAATTTCAAATATCCTTCCAGGTTCTAATGCTTCTGATCTCATCACATCAAAACGCAAAATAAAAACATCTGTTATGGTGTCGAACAACAAAATACTGGTTCTCGGTGGATTAATGGATGACACGGTTAAGGATAGTGAATCAAAGCTTCCCGGACTGGGCGACCTTCCGATACTAGGCAATATCTTTACTTACAAAACTCAAAAGAGAGAGAAAAGAAATCTATTGATTTTCATTCGCCCCACCATTCTTACAGACCAAGCAGTAGCTGATAGCGTCAGTGCTCAAAAATATAAATATATTAGAGCACAGCAATTGATTCAACAGATGAATATTGGAGCTGACCAACAACCCACTCAGGATTTTAATACCAACTCAGACAATAGCCCTGAAAATATAGAATTGCCTGTGTGGATGAATTATGAGTAGTACACCTTTGCTGCCCTTTTCGTTCGCAAAGGAATTCAATGTTCTTCTTGAACAAACAGACGAAGACTCAATTCTTCATTGCACTACAACACCTCAACATTCTGTTTTAGGCGAATTGCAGCGTAAATTTGGCTCTTTTAAAATCCACAATACTTCAAAAGAGTTATTGCACCATAAAATCCAAAACCATTACGAATCAAGCTCTGCGTATCAACTGGATGGCTTTCAAGACGATGCTGAAAGCGATGAGTCTCTTGGCGCCTTGGCAATGGATTTGCACGAACCCATTGAGCTACTAAGCAACGATGATGCTGCACCCATCATTCGCTTGTTAAATGCTTTGTTTGCCCAAGCTATTTTAGAAGAGGCCTCTGATATTCATATTGAGTCCTACGAAGATCGTGTTCGAGTGCGCTTTCGGGTCAATGGCACACTAAAACAAGTATTGGAGCCCAGCGTAAAAATTGCGCCTTTGTTAGTATCGCGTATCAAAGTTATGGCCAAACTTGACATTGCTGAAAAACGACTTCCTCAAGATGGCCGCATAGCGATACAGCTTGGAGGACGGGCGGTTGATATGCGTGTTTCTACCATCCCTTCGGGTAATGGCGAAAAAGTTGTTTTACGCCTGCTTGACAAGCAAATCGGGCGCTTACAACTCAAGCAACTGGGCATGGAAGACGAAACCTACGATAGAATTCAAAAACTCATTCACCAGCCTCATGGCGTTCTATTAGTAACGGGCCCTACAGGCTCTGGAAAAACAACCACCCTTTATGCCGCCCTCCTAGAGCTTAATGATAACGAGCTCAATATTGCCACTGTTGAAGACCCAATAGAATATTTTATTGATGGAATCAATCAAACTCAAATTAACAACAAAGTGAGTATGACTTTTGCCAAAGGATTGCGTGCGATCCTTCGACAAGACCCCGACATTGTTATGCTGGGAGAGATACGAGATAGTGAGACAGCACAAATTACAGTTCAGGCAAGCTTAACCGGCCACTTGGTTTTTTCAACCCTACACACCAATACCGCAGTCGGTGCAATATCTCGCTTAAGAGACATGGGTGTTGAGCCTTTTCTATTAGCCTCGAGCCTATGCGCAGTGCTTGCACAACGCCTAATTCGCACACTTTGCACCCACTGCAAGCAAGCACACACGACCGACGCCAAAGAAGTTGAAAAGCTAGGCCTTGAAGAGCCATGCGTCATTTACCAATCGACAGGTTGTGACCATTGCAACCACACTGGCTACCAGGGGCGTAGTGCTTTATATGAATTATTAGAGATTAATGATGAAATTAAAGCACTAATCCACGATGAGGCCAGCGATGCGCAAATTCTAAACGCTTCAAGTAACCACTCAACCCTAGTGGTACAAGCAAAGAAGATGGTTCTTCAAGGAAAAACCAGTATTTATGAAGCCATAAGAGTGGTTTCAATGTGAGTATTTTTGAGTATAAAGCGCTGGATGCCAAAGGCAAGGAAAGCGGCGGCCTCATAGAGGGTGACACCATAAAATCGGTCCGCCACCTTCTGCAACTCCAGCACCTAACTGTATTAGAGGTTAACCCAAGTAAGCGCAAAATTAGCCGACAGCAATCGTGGTTTGAGGCCACTCTCAGTATGAGTGATATTGCTATTTTTACTCGCCAACTGGCGTCGTTACTGCAAGCAACTATGCCAATTGACGAAGCATTGCAAACGATTGCAAGTCACAGCCCTAAAAAACACATAAAAAAAACAATTCAGCAAATTCGTTCATCCATTATTGAAGGCAAAAGCCTAGCAGATTCATTAAAGATCAACACCAAGGAACTACCACCCTATTTTATTGCAACGGTTGAAGCGGGTGAGCGCTCTGCAAAACTGGGTGACGTCCTTGAAAAACTTGCTGATGAAATTCAACAACAAGATGTATTTAAGAAAAAAATATCTGCAGCCCTCATCTATCCGGGTTTAATTAGCATAGTTGCACTGGTTGTTGTAACCTCTCTCCTACTGTTTGTTGTGCCTCAAATTACCTCGGTTTTCGACA
>CAWVVS010000160.1:0-2614 GCA_963933655.1 uncultured Candidatus Thioglobus sp.
ATCACTGTTGATAAGGATTTGGTAAAATACATCGCTCGCAAAGGCTCAATTTGTATAAATGGCGTCAGCTTGACGGTTAACAGTATTGAGGGTCATTCATTTGGCGTCAACATTGTGCCGCATACTTTTACTGTTACAACCTTGGGTGATTTGCATATTGGTACAGAGGTGAACGTAGAAATTGATATCATTGCGCGGCATTTAGAGCAATTATTGATCGGTACAAAAAACGCTTAGAATGAATAGAGAACGAATGAATATGAAAGCAACAACTGAAGAGTTATTAGAAGACTACAGACAGGGGAAAATGATCATCCTTATGGATGACGAAGATCGTGAAAACGAAGGCGATTTACTTATTCCTGCTGAAAAAGTCACCAAGGAAGGTATCAACTTCATGGCAACTTATGGTCGAGGGCTTATTTGCCTAACTTTGACTAGAGATCGGTGCAAGCAACTCAATTTACCGTTAATGGTAACGCATAATGGTGACATCCACTCAACGAACTTTACTGTTTCCATTGAAGCTTCAGAAGGCGTAACAACGGGTATTTCTGCTGCTGATAGAGCGAAAACCGTGCAAGATGCTGTTGCGCCAAATGCTAAACCAGAAGACATAGTACAACCGGGTCATGTGTTCCCACTCATGGCAGAACAGGGCGGTGTTTTGATTCGTGCAGGTCATACAGAGGCAGGATGTGATTTGGCACGCCTTGCAGGTTTTGAGCCAGCATCGGTTATTGTTGAAATTCTTAATGATGATGGCACCATGGCAAGACGCCCAGATTTAGAAATTTTTGCCGAAAAACACAATATTAAGTGGGGTACGATTGAAGATCTTATTCGCTACCGTGTGGAGAATGAAAAAACTATAGAACGCATCAACCAAAGACGGTTTCAAACCCATTTTGGTAGCTTTAAATTGGTTTCTTATCTGGACTCAATCAACAACGACACGCACCTTGCCCTAGTTAAAGGCAAAATCACCAAGAAGAGTGAGCCGCACGTACGAGTGCATATGGAAAATATATTTACAGATGTCTTGCAAGAAAAGAGCTCGGGCTTTAGCGTTGATAATGCCCTTGAAAAAATTTCAGAAGCCGACACGGGTATTTTTCTACTGTTGAGAAAACAAGGTAATCGAGACATACTTGAGAGTATTGATAACCCTAATTTTAAACAAGCTGACGACCTTAGAACCTTTGGTATTGGTGCACAAATTCTCGCAGACTTAGGCATTTCACAAATGAAAATACTTGGCAGTCCAAGAGTGTTACACGGTCTTGAGGGTTTTGGTTTAACAATTACAGATTACATAGATACAAAAAAATAAGGAATTTATGTCACAATTTAAATTTGATCGCAATGCCAATGCTACTTTTTTAGCGGATTCAAAAGTCGCTATTATCATTGCATATTTCTATAAAGATATTGGTGATAAACTTCTTGCTAGTGCAGAAAAAACCCTCAAAAAGTATGGTATTCAAGATAACAATATTGATGTGTACTTCGCGCCTGGAGCCTTTGAAGTGCCTTTAATGGCAAAGCGATTAGCGAAGAATGATAACTATGATGGCATTGTCACCCTAGGTGCCGTCATCCAGGGCGAAACACCGCATTTTGACTATGTTTGCTCTGAGTGTGCTAGAGGTGTTGCAGACGTTTCTTATCAGTTTGAGACGCCAGTTGGCTTCGGCGTATTGACAACCGATAATATGGAGCAAACGCTTGGTAGAGCTGGTGGTTACAAAGGCAATAAAGGTGAAGAGGCAACGCTTGCAATGATTGAAATGCTTTATTTACTAGCTAAATCTGACGAGCAGATCGCTAACTAATCATGGCTTTTAAAACACCAAAACAACGCTCACGTGAGCGCGCCGTGCAAGCACTTTATCAATGGCGTGTTTCTGATGGAGATTTGCTTAATATTGAGCATCAATTTCTGACTCAAAAAGAAGGCAAGATATCCAAGGCATTTTTTTCGAATCTTATTCGTGAAATCCCAAAAAATATCTCATTACTCGACGAGTTAATCGCACCGTGTATTGATCGTGATTTAGAAGAGCTGGGACCTGTTGAGCATGCCATTCTCTACCTGGGTGCTTATGAGCTTAAATTCAGCATCGAAGTGCCTTACAAGGTGGTAATTAATGAAGCGGTCGAAATAGCAAAACTCTTTGGTGCAGAAGGTTCTTATAAGTTGATCAACAACGCACTTGATAAACTGGCACTTAACTTGCGCAGTGTGGAAGTTAACGCTTAACCCCACCAAACTCAATATTTCCGAAATTTTCTTATATCGCTCCGTCTGTAGGGTTGTTTACAAGTAAAAACCGCCTAAACAGGCTGTTTTCGGCTTCAAAATGAGGATTTGCAGTTAATTTCTTGATGTTTTAATTGCCATTCGTGAAATTCTCAATATTTTTTTAGTGAAACCATCTTAAAAAATCTTTGATTTTTGAAGAAGGTTAATTGTTTTTTAAAGCATGCTAACGCTAGCGCATACCGCGTTGCTTTTTAATGACCTCATAAGCGCTAATAATGCCTTGGGTTTTTTCTTTGGCTATTTTAATCATCTCTTCCGGCAAGCTCTTGGCAACTAATTTATCAGGAT
>CAWVVS010000161.1:0-2612 GCA_963933655.1 uncultured Candidatus Thioglobus sp.
AAAAAGAGCTTCTAAATAGCCATTTTCATTTTTTCCGAATTTTTTTCTCCTTTTGTTTTAATCCCAGTTTTTTCATCAAAAAAATGATAATAATAGTGTTTTTAAGGTTCTAAATAGCATTTTTGAGCTTTTTGGGGAAGGGTCAACCTTCCTCATAAGTGTTTTGAGGGTCATTTGGAAAATTTCCGATATTTTGGTTGAGGTCCTTTCTCAGAAATTTAATTGGTTTTGGTATCATAAATAATTTTTCAAGATATTTATAACAGAATATCGTTATAAGCTTCTATAAAGTCCCCACTTTTGACCTTAAGTACGTACAATAAAATCTGTTTTTTTGATTGCGAGTAAAAATGTTTAAAATTATTTTAAAAATGAATCTGTTGGTACTATTCGGTGCGCTACTGTTCACTGGTTCAGCTATGGCTAATACCGAAGGAGATGAGCTGTTAGGATTTTGGTTTACCGAAAATGACAAAGCCACGGTTGAAGTGTATCGACAAGGCGATGCTTATTTTGGCAAGATTGTTGCGCTTAAGGAGCCTTTGTATCCAGAAGGGCACGAGAGTGGCTTAGCAGGTAAACCAAAGGTTGATCGCAACAACCCCGATGTTAGCAAGCAAGGTCAGAGAATTATTGGCTTAAAGATATTGAGAGATTTTGCTTATCTCGGTGATAACAAGTGGCAAAAAGGCAAAATATACGACGCTGAAAATGGCAAGGATTACGATTGTAATATCAAGTTTACAGATGACAATTCGATAGCTGTCCGAGGTTATGTTGGGCTTGCTCTTTTTGGCCGCACAACCGAATGGCGTCGCACGATTGCTCCCGAAGAATGAGGCTATCTGTGAGATGAGTGTTAGATTATTAATTACTGGCGGTACGATTGACAAGATTTACAAAGAATCTAATGGCGAACTAGCGTTCGATGAAACGCATTTTTTTGAAATTATTAAACGATCAAAGTCAGAAGTTGAGATAAACTCAGAAGTGTTGCTGCTTAAAGACAGTTTGGATATGTGTGATGACGATCGTGAACTTATCCTGAATACTTGTCTTTCGTCTCAGGAGGATAGAATCCTTATCACCCATGGTACGGATACAATGTGTGAAACAGCGAGATTGCTGGGCGAAAAAGTTAATAATAAAACAATTGTACTATTTGGCGCAATGATTCCGTACACCGTTGGCAATTCGGATGCGTTGTTTAACTTTGGGTGCGCTCTTGGCTCGGCTCAATTACTTGAGCCTGGTGTTTATGTGGCGATGAATGGCAGAGTGTTGCCATTTAACGACGTACAAAAAAATAGGGAGTTAGGGGTATTTCAATCACTAAGTCCCTTTTGATAAGGTGTTTATTTACTTTCCTGTGTTAAATTTTATCACTAGACCACAAGGCATAATTTTCAAATTTATGCCTTGCAAAACGAAAGAAATCCCATTATCAAATATAAAATTACTGGAGTAAATGAATCCTGTTCTTGCTTGATACTACTTGGTACTATCCATCATGTATTGAATAACAGACTTCAGTTCGTTATCAGAACAGTCGCTACAACCACCTTTTGGCGGCATTGCGCCTATGCCAGCAATGGCAACCCTAAGAACATCGTCGATGCCTCGCTCAATTCTAGGTGCCCAGTCAGCAAGTGAGCCAAACTTTGGTGCACCCATAGCGCCCGTGCCATGACAACCTTGACATCTTGCGTATAGCTCTTCACCGGAGCGCTCAGAGCCTGAGCTACTCGCTGTTGCGACCGAGCTTTCAACACTGACTTCGCCCACCGGCTGAATGCGTTCTAGTGTTGCACTGTCAGTTGTGGTTTCAACGGAGGTCTCATCGCTTGAGCCACCAAAAAATTTAAAAGCAATGAACACCATTGCAATTAACCAGATTGCCAACATTAGCTTACTTGTGCCTTTTGAACCTTGACTCATTGCTCTTCCTTCATAATCAGATTAAATTCCGGCATATTATACATTTGGTTATAATAACTTGCACTTGAATCCACGATAAATATGCTTAACATCAGCTTCCGCCGCAGCTTTAATCTTATCAAAATGAGCACTTGGTTTACGGCCATTGTGTCACTGCTGTTATTGGGTATTGTGGCTTTCTTTGTACTCTTTCCACAAACCATGAAGGGACCCCTTGAGCAGAGACTCTCCAGTGTCACTGGTTTGAATGTCAGTATTGAGCGTTTAGCATTAGAATTTAATGATAACGATTTGTTGCTTGCTGTACACGGAGTCAGTATTAGCGCAAAGGATCTAGATCCAATCGTATCGATGGATGTACTTCGCTGGGATGTTAGCCCATCTGCTCTTATTGACAGCATTAAAATACCTGGACATATTGATATTAATGAGTTGAGTATCGATGCAAACCTAGTTGAATCATATATGGCTTTCGTTGATACCGATGCTGTTTTCGCTAATAATGGACTTTCTAGTTTGCTGGCATTAGAGACTTTATCCATTAACAAGACCATTATTCTCGGAGAAAACGAGCATCATCTTGCCCCAATTGAGCTAAAAACAAACAAGCAGAAAATAACTTTTTCGATGGAAAATCAAGCTCTAATGAGTAGCTTTCAAGCGCCAATCATTAG
>CAWVVS010000162.1:0-2610 GCA_963933655.1 uncultured Candidatus Thioglobus sp.
GAGCCCGTTACGCGCATTGGCACAGTGATCAGCTTGGTCAACACACACCCCGACAGATAAAAAGCTACAAAAACCAAAACAATCAACTTTTTCATTATTTCCTCTCAAGAATTATAAAATGATAATGATGAGGGTTTTTTTCATCAGGCAAGTGTGATTCACGGCTGATTTCTCGCCAATCATTAGCGTCATAATTTGGGAAATAAGTATCTCCTTCGAACACGCCTTCGATATGAGTGATATAGAGCCTACCCACCCTCGCTAGAACTTGTTGACATAAATTGGCACCGCCAATCACCAACACCTCTTTTTCCTCTTTAGCTGAGTCCAGTGCATCATCGATGCTATTGAACACCTCGCAGCCTTCAATGCTGACATCAACATTTCTGGTAATGACGATATTACGACGGTTGGGCAGTGGTCGACCAATAGAATCGTAAGTTTTTCTACCCATGACAATCGAATGGCCAGTGGTAACTTTTTTGAAAAACGCAAGATCCGCAGGAAGATGCCAAGGAAGGCCATTGTCTTTGCCAATCAAGTGATTATTATCCATTGCAACGATAATAGATAAGCGCATAAGGCCTTGTCTGAATAAAGTAAAATATTAGATTATTTTACAATTTTTCAACTTATCGTGTCACTCATTCTCGCCTCATCATCGCCCTTTAGAAAAGCTATCTTAGAGCAATTAACTGTCGACTTCTCAACTGTCTCTCCAGATATTGATGAATCTCGCCAAGCGGGGGAAGCGCCCCATCAGTTGGTCTACCGATTGTCAAGAGAAAAGGCCTATGAAGTAGGAAAAACTCACAGTGGTTTAATAATTGCCTCAGATCAAGTAGCCACTCTGGCTAGTGGCAATGGCGTGAATGATGAAATATTAACCAAACCACACACGCGTGAAAATGCCATTAAGCAGCTTCAAATGAGCTCTGGAAATACAGTCACTTTTCTCACCAGTCTCGCGCTTCTTAATACCAAAACCAGTGCACTACAAAACCATGTTGAGATTTTTAAAGTGGTTTTTAGAACTCTCACTGATTTAGAAATCAATAATTATCTTGACAAAGAAGACACACTGAAATGTGCGGGCAGCTTTAAATCCGAAGGCTTGGGCGTTGCCCTTTTTGAGCGGATGGAGGGCGACGACCCAAACAGTTTAATCGGCTTACCGGCGATTCATTTGATCAAGATGTTAGCCAAGGAAGGCGTCTATATACTATGAAGGTGCTTTATCCTGACGATTGCAATGCATTTGCATCAGGTTTAACGTTTCACTGGGGCTCACTTTACGGTAGCGCTGAAGCCTTAGCACTGATAGAATTCACCCAGATGCATAACTGTGTTATGCTTTATATCGCTCGAGACATTAGTCATTACGAGCAGATTCAAAAAGCACTTAATTTCTACAACACATCCTTAACGATTCTCGCATTTTCAAACTGGGAAGTCCTGGCTTACGACCATTTTTCACCGCATCCAGATATTGTTTCTTCGCGGCTAAAAACTCTCTCTCAGTTGCCAAACCTTAAAAGCGGTATTGTTATTACCACGCTTGAATCCCTCTCACAAAGACTCTGCCCAACTAACTACATTGAAAAATACTCACTAAGTTTGATACGTGGTGGCAAGCTAAACATCGATGGCTTTGTCGAAAAGCTTGTCAAAATTGGCTATCGACGCGCCTCTAGCGTGATGGAGCAAGGTGAATTTTGCATTAAAGGTGCACTGATAGATCTCTACCCAATGGGCGCTAAAAGCCCCTATCGAATCGACTTATTTGATAATGAAATAGACTCGATTCGAACCTTCGAAACGTCAACTCAACGCTCTATCGAAGTGGTTGAGGATATTGAACTATTACCTGCCAGGGAATTTTCTGCTGAACCAGAAAGTATTGAAACCTTTGAAAGAAACTACCTGAGTGCATTTGGAAAAAAAGATGGCTTAATTTTTACCGAAGTAATTGAGGGTCGCTTCCCGGGCGGTATTGAATTTTACTTGCCGTTGTTCTTCGATAAAACAGTCTCCCTCTTTGACTACCTCCCAGAAAGTTCGATTATTGCTTATCAAAATGGCCTTTCTGATAGTGTCAATGAGCAAACTGAATCTCTCAAAGCACGTTATGAACACGCTAAGCGCTCACTCGACAGGCCGCCTTTAGAATTAACAACAGTCTTTCTCGGACAAGCAGAATTATTTGCCCTACTAAAAAACAAAGAGCAAATTCAAACACAGTCGATTAAATCCAATAGGAAAGCAGCTCTCAATTTTTCTTCAAACTTATTGCCGCCGATTCGAATTGAATCCCAATCAAAAAACCCGTTAAGAAAACTCATTGCCTTCGTTAAGAGCTTTAAAGGCAGAATTTTGATTGTTTGTGAATCTCAGGGGCGACAGTCCGTACTGATGGATTTACTTTCCAGCCAACAATTGTCACCTCAAGATTGCCGCCATTGGTCCGATTTTTTAAAAGGTGAATCCAAGCTTTGTATTACCAATGCCAGACTCAGTGAGGGTTTACTAACAAACACATTTGCGATTATTACCGAAGATCATTTGTTTGGTCAAGATGTAGTCAAACAGCAAAGGCGGCGGCGTGCTAAA
>CAWVVS010000163.1:0-2565 GCA_963933655.1 uncultured Candidatus Thioglobus sp.
TGGAAAAATGCATGGAAAGATATTTTTTCTGAGGTTGAATCACTTGAAATGGATAAGGCAAAAAACCGATTAACTGAGTTAAGCGATGAGCTATGGCACAACTTCGCTTACAAAGAGGGCGAGGTTGACCGTGTTGTTTTAACCGTGGAGTTGAAAGTACAGAACGACTCTCAAATTGTTTGGCACAAGCAATACATATTAGACACTCTTGGCAATGAAGAAGGTAGCGCAATGGCGCAACTGGTCTCTAACTCAGTTGCATTAGCAGTAGAGGCAGTTCTGGCTAATGAGATTTGCCCTGGTGTCAGTGCGGCGCCCCACGATCCTGTGCTTGTTGAGCTCTGGCTTAACCGAGCAAAAAAAATAAGCGACCATTTTATTTTGCTTGATCACTTAAGTTAAAGCTATGGGCAGCAAGATGCATGACTGACTCCGACTTCTCAAAACTTCAGAACGAAAATCAATCATGGGTCTCTTTTTTAGATCACAGAGAGGCTACGACGCACTGTCATGGAGAACATCATACTAAATGGCTTGTCGTTGGTGCTGGTTTAACCGGCTTGTCAGCGGCTAGAAGATTGGCTAAATTAAATCCTGATGATGGGGTGATGTTACTTGATGCCCGAGAAATTGGCCAAAACGCTTCAGGTAGAAATTCTGGCTTTGCGGTTGCTCATTCACATTTTCCTGGCAGGTTTAATTCTAAATTACTCAATGACTATGAGCGCATCGATAGATTGAATATGAAAGGCCTGGATATTCTCCGCTCACAAGTCGCTCATAATAATATTGAGTGTGATTGGCAAGAAGATGGCTTTTATCACGCTGCAGCTGATAAAAAATCATTGAAATCTTGCGAGCATTTTATTGACTATTTGAAACATTCCCAGATTAATTTTCAAACCATATTACAAGAAGAACTTAAAGAACAACTGGGAACATCTTGGTACCAAAAGGCTGTTAAGGTTAGTAAAGGGGTGCTGATCAACCCCGCCAAGTTACTCGTTGGGTTAGCAGAAAGCCTACCAAAAAATGTGACTCTTTATGAAAATAGCCCCGTATTAACACTTTCTGGAAAAAAACAAATATCAGTCAAAACACCACATGCAACCATAAAGGCAGACAAGGTTTTGATGGCATGTAATTACGAGACAACACGCTTGAAATATTTAAAGCAAAAGATTCTTGGTGTTACGTTAACTGGTAGTTTCACTAGGCGTTTAACAAATAAAGAATTTTCTACATTAGGCAAAGTGAACGCTTGGGGCGTTTTATCCTTACACGGTGGCGGTGCCACTGTAAGGCTCACTAAAGATAGGCGAATTTCTTTGCGTAACACCGCTGAATATAATAAAAGCCAATTATTCTCTACTTCGCAATTAGCCTCGAGAGTTCGCATTCACCGACAAGCATTTGAAAACCGTTTCCCGCAATTAAAAACAGTGCCTTTTGAAAACAGTTACTCTTGCGTTGAAGGCGTCAGTGCTAATAAAACCAATTTTTTTAACAAGTTAAGTGACAACCTATTTGTGGCTGGTGGGTTTAACGGCTCTGGTATTTCTAAAGGCGTTGCATTTGGAACAGCGATTGCAGAATATGCCAGCAACCAAACTTCCGAACTAATCAGCGATTGCCTAGACTGCCCAAACGCACTTCGCATGCCACCTTCACCCTTGTTGGGAGTCGGCGCTCGGCTTCTTATGAGGCATCGATTTAAAGGTGTTGGTAAAGACCGATAAAACATCCGTCTATTAGAAAAAATAATAGATTCATGCATTGTGTACTAAAAATGCATGGGGTATAATGCGCGCTCGAAATTACTTTCGAGATACTTTTTTACTTTATAAATACGAAAAATGCGCAATAAAATCAAACACTTAATCGGTTCAAATTACCATGTTTACCAAACAAAAAAGATGGACGCAAAAACTTGGGAACAAGCCATGAAGGTTGCACGACAATTGCGCCATGAATACCCAAATTGGGCTTCTGTAGAGTTTATCGCAAGAGAGCTTATCGACAATGCTAAGGCAGCGTAGATCGTTCGTTAGCATTCAGTAGTATTGGCCAATATTTGTCAGAACTGTAATATCTGACAGTGCAGTCACTGAGAAAGAATAATCAGTATCAATTGATTCGTTCACCCGAATACTGACTAATTGCTTGGATCGGCTTTTGAGCTAGCGTATAGTTATGTGCTTATTCTCTGTGTATAGGCAAGATGCGCTGGCTTTAAAATGCAAACAATTCCTCTATCGAATTTAGCACTGGCGTTTATACCTGTTATTATTGTAATAATGGTGATTTGGCGTTGGCAGCTTGATTATAAGCACAGCGTTTATGCCATCGGTAGGATGTTAATTCAGTTGCTTCTGATTGGCTATGTACTCACCTATATCTTTGAAGTCAGTAGTGCATACATTGTAATTACATTACTCAGTTTAATGCTTGCTACTGCAAGCTGGATTGCACTCAGACTAATAGCAATCCCGCGAAAAACACTGTATTTGAGTGCTGTATACGCCTCATTATTAGGCGGTGTGACTGTTCTCATATTGACCACAC
>CAWVVS010000164.1:0-2533 GCA_963933655.1 uncultured Candidatus Thioglobus sp.
AATTGAACTAGGGACACAGGGATTTTCAGTCCCTTGCTCTACCAACTGAGCTATGTGGCCAAAAACGTGAAATTATACACAAGGCGAGGGGCTATACGCTTGAATTTCATTGCTTACAGCGCTCTATAAGTTATCAATAGCATTAACCACAAGCACAACCAACTCGACTACGAATAATAATTTCTTTTGCAACTGAGCGGCTTATCTTAAATCTTCTTGCAAGATAATCAAGAGTCTTATGTTGGTTGGTATACAGCATCACCATCAAATATATTTCGTCATTGGCAACAACACTGTTTGAGTCTTTGTGTTTAAAAACTTTCTGACCTCTTATTGGCATAAACTATAAATTATCCAAATAGCGCTCAGCATCTAATGCCGCCATACAGCCCGAGCCTGCTGATGTCACCGCTTGACGATAAACGTGGTCGGCTACATCTCCGGCAGCATAAACACCTTCTACGCTTGTCTGCGTTGCGTTGCCTTTAATGCCGCTCTTGACTTGAATATAGCCGTTTTCTATGTCTATTTGTCCTTCAAAAACGCCGGTATTTGGCTTATGGCCAATGGCAATAAAAACGCCGTGCACGTCAATCTCTTTCGTCGTGCCGTCGTTGCCTTTGAGGCGCAAGCCAGTCACGCCCATTTCATCGCCCAAAACCTCGTCAAGATTTTGATTCCACTCAATGGAAATATTGCCATTTTTAGCTTTTTCCATGAGTTGATCCGCAAGAATTTTCTCACTGCGGAACTGGTCACGGCGATGAATAATAGTGACATGCTCAGCGATATTAGATAAATACAGCGCCTCTTCGACCGCAGTATTGCCACCACCAACGACAGCAACTTTCTGTCCACGATAGAAAAAACCATCGCAAGTTGCACAAGCCGACACACCCCTACCCTTAAAGGCTTCTTCCGACTCAAGCCCCAAATACATGGCGGTAGCGCCTGTGGCAATAATCACTGCGTCGGCTGTGAATGTTGTCTCGCCGCCTGTAAGCGTGAAAGGGCGCTTGGAAAAATCAACCTCGGTGATGTGATCATTAATGATTTCTGTATTAAAACGCACAGCATGCTCTTTCATGCGCTCCATCAAGTCTGGTCCTTGAACGCCGTCATTATCACCAGGCCAGTTATCAACATCGGTTGTCGTCATTAATTGACCGCCCTGTTCTAGTCCGCTGACCATCACTGGATTTAAATTTGCACGTGCTGCATAGACAGCCGCTGAATAGCCGGCAGGGCCTGATCCAACAATCAAAACTCGACAATGTTTAATATCATTCATTTGAAATACTTTATACTGTTTATGAAGCGAATATTATACAAAATCTTTAAACGACATTGAAAAAAAATAACAAACGAACCGTCTCGCCAAAAAGCAAAAATACACGCTCACGTGTGACCAGCGAAGTCATTTTTATTTTGCTGGCAACATTGGGCGTTGTTTACTTTATTTCGCTTGTGAGTCACTTACCTTCTGAAGATCCGTGGACAGGCGACGTTGTCTTGTTGAGGCCGGTGAGCAATGCAGCAGGCATCTTTGGCGCTTGGTTGAGCGACATCTCCTTTGCTGTCTTGGGATATGCTGCCTATGTCATGCCCCTCTCTATCTTGTGGTTAGGATATAACTTTCATCGCGATGCCAATGTTGAAAACAAAAGTCAGGCGATTTTCGTTATGCGCCTACTTTCTTACTTAACAATGCTGGTTTTTACCACAGCACTATTTAATCAACACCTGCCAAAACCCGGCATTGGTGGTGGATGGATAGGCGAAATGATGCACGAAATGCTCTTCAGCGAGCTGTTTGGTAGTGTTTCTACCGTTATCTATATTGGCATTATTATGGTTGGCCTCAGCATTGCCGCCCGCGCCTCTTGGCTCAAAATTGCAGGTGTTGTATTGGGTAGCGTTAAAAACCAACGCGCTAAATCAAAAGAACGGCGCCAACTAGCAAGCCAACAACGCGCCGCCAAACAAGCGCTCAAACCGATTCGAGCGCCAGAAGCTGTAAAAACAAAAGTGCCAAAACCAGTCAAAGAAAAAGTCGTTGCTGCCGTCAAGCTTAAAAAGCCCAAGACAACTGAGACCAGTAACTTATACAAAGCCAGCACCACCAGTGGGCTGCCAGATATTAGCCTTCTTGATGATGTCAATAATTCCGAAATAGGTTATACCGACAGCGAGCTGGAAATGATGTCGGAGCAAGTCGAACTCAAACTTAAAGATTTCGGCTTCGATGTCGCCATAACCGCGGTCACCCCAGGCCCAGTTGTTACTCAATTTGAAATCTCGCTAGCACCAGGAATTAAGGTCAGTCAATTAATGAACCTCAACAAAGACCTTGCTAGAGCATTGTTGGTTGAGAGTGTTCGAATCGTTGACGTTATTCCTGGCAAGCCCGTCATTGGTCTCGAAATTCCAAATAACGAGCGTGAAATGATTGGCCTCAAAGAAATTCTATCGGCCGATGCCTTCACTAAATCTAAATCCATGCTCTCCATGGGCCTTGGCAAGGATATTAATG
>CAWVVS010000165.1:0-2512 GCA_963933655.1 uncultured Candidatus Thioglobus sp.
AGCAGCGTCTTGACCAAAAACACCTAATTTCAATTCCTCTTCAAGGTTTTTCAGCTGCAACTTATCATCGCTGCTGACTTGACGTGATGGAATCCGCGCTAATTTAGCAACAATGTTCTCAATATCAACAACGCTGATATTAACCTTGCGCTTTGATTTTGGCAACACTTGTTGCAAAGCCCCAACTTCATCAATCACATCAATCGCTTTATCGGGCAAGCGACGATCACCAATATAGCGGTGTGTTAATTCAGCGGCACTGGTTAATGCTGCGGCAGAATATTTAACTTTATGGTGTGCTTGGTAATATTTTTTCAAGCCGTGAAGGATTTTAATTGTTTCTTCTACTGATGGCTCTTCCACATCAATTTTTTGGAAGCGGCGTGTTAAGGCGTGATCTTTTTCGAAGACTTTTCTAAATTCATCATAGGTTGTAGAGCCAATGCATTTAAGCGTGCCATCGGCAAGCGCAGGCTTTAACAAGTTGGAGGCGTCCAGTGAGCCACCAGAAACACTTCCAGCGCCTATCAATGTATGAATTTCATCAATAAAGAGAATGGTGTTTGGTTTTTTCTCAAGATCTGTCAGGACAGACTTCAGGCGTTTCTCAAAATCACCACGATATTTAGTGCCGGCTATTAATACACCAACATCCAAAGAATAAATCGTAGCATCTGCTAATACTTCTGGCACTTTTCCATCAACAATTCTCTTTGCGAGACCTTGAGCAATGGCTGTTTTACCAACACCGGCTTGGCCCACTAAAAGTGGGTTATTTTTGCGACGACGCGAGAGCACTTGCACCATTCTTAAAACTTCTTCTTCTCTGCCCAGAAGTGGATCTATCTTTCCCTGTTTTGCTTTTTCACAAAGATTGGTAGTAAAAGTTTCTAGTGATGAAGGTTTTTTCTGCTTGTCGTTCGTTTTAACTTTGGATTCTTCAAGCAATGGTTCCGAAGGCTCTGAGCTAATACCTTCCATCACATCAAGCCTAGACAAATTGTTAAGCTTTAACATGTAGACAGCGTGGGACTCTTTTTCGGAAAAAATACTAACAAAAACATTCATCGCGTTGACAGAATTCCTTTGTGCAGATTGAGCTTGATAGACGCTGCGCTGCAAGACTCTTTGGAAGCCGACCGTCGGCACGATATCAATTTCAGCATCTTCAGAAATCAACGGCGTATGAGAGACAATATACTGCCCAAGCTCGGCACGCAGCTCATCAACATTGACGCGCTTGCCACGCAAAAATGACACCACATCTTCCATATTAAGAAGGGCTAGAAGTAAGTGTTCAACCGTTACAAATTCCAGACGACTGTTTCTAGCCTCTGTCATTACTAAGTTTATTTCTTGTTGGAGTCCCGGTTCAATCATTGGATGGTTTGCCTTACGTTAGATTGTGTGTTACTCAGATTTTATCATTATTCGAGTAATTGTTTAGCTCAACAAAGAAAATCAAAGTCAACATTTTCATATGGAAAAACGATACATTTGGCGGAGAGCTTTGTATAAACCATTTTAAAATAGTTTATACAAAGAATTCTAGTTTAATTCTCGCAATACACACATTAAAGGTTGGTCATTTTTCCTCGCAAAGTCGATCACTTGATTGATTTTTGTTTGAGCGATATCATAAGAATACATACCGCAAACACCTTCCCCATCAATGTGAATCTTGAGCATAATAGCCTCAGCCGCTAGGTCATTTTTTTTAAAAAATCGTTTTAGCACTTCAATAACAAATTCCATGGTGGTGTAATCGTCGTTGAGCAAAATCACCTCAAAACGTTTTGGTTTTTTAACAATCGGTCTTGTCGTTTTAGGGAGTGCGTGAGCCACGAGTTAACTGGATGAGTGTTTTTGTAGCAACACCAATGCTAATATCATCACAGCGAGACTTGGTAAAATAGCGCTCAAAAGCGGGTTAATAGAAAAACCGATTGAGATTGCTGCGCCAACTCGGGAAGTCAGTTCGAAAGACAAACTTAATGCGACACCTAAAAATATTTTTTTACCTAAAGTAGTATTCCTACTCGAGCCAAAAATAAAAATCATTGCCAAAAGAATCATTGCAACCAATGTCAGGGGCTTGAACAGTCTTTTGTAGAGCTCAACCTCATAAATATCCGTATCCAACTTATTCTCAGATAAGAATTGGATTTGTTTGAAAATATTCCAAGTGGTTAATTCTTCTGGCTCTTTGTATAAACTGTCAATCAAATCTTGATCAAATGAGACGGATTGATTGTAGGAATTGCGTTTTTTATGAGAGATGACATCAAAATTGGAAGACCCGTCAATCGAATAAATATCGGTATTACCTAATGCCAAAGAATCTCCATCAAAGCTTGCAACATCTGAAGTAATGACCGCCTCAACCTCGTTGTTAGGGTTTGTTTGAATGAGTGTCACTCCACCAAAAGAATTACCGTCAAAATTATTTTTAACATGAATGTAATTATCACTTTCTTTAATCCAGAAACCTTGTTGAGTTTGAGAGGCAAGC
>CAWVVS010000166.1:0-2494 GCA_963933655.1 uncultured Candidatus Thioglobus sp.
AGCACTAGGGATTAATATAGTTGGTAAATTATCAAAACCCATATAAGAGTTTTATACACTTTTTATGGCACCCTCTTTATTAAACCCTATAGGTAAAGGAATGTCGATATCCGAAGTTGGTGCAAAGTCATACAATTTACCTTGCAGGCAGTACATTTAGGTTCTCATAGATACAGACATTGGCGCGAACTTTTTTAATTAAGTCAAGCATATCGAGCTTTATAAAATCTTCTCGAGCTAAATTATTCACTTTATTAAGCTAAACAAAGCGCATATCATCTAAAAACGGAAACTTTTTTCGAACTTTGGCAACCTCAGTGGTGTCAATATCGCAAAAGTCATACTCACTGGTTTGGTTAGTTTGCAACAAAACTTCACCCGAAGGATCGATAACCATAGATGCACCATTAAATTTAAGACCAGTCCCATCATCACCTGTACGATTCACGCCAACAACAAAACACTGGTTTTCAATCGCCCGAGCAATAAGTAATTGTTGCCAGTGCAATTCTCGAGTGTCGGGCCAGTTGGCGATTACAAAAATAACTTCAACTTCCTTTGCCACTTGGCGGAAAACCTCAGGAAAGCGTAAATCATAACAAATAAAAACGGCGCATTTGGTATTGGCTATCTCAAAAGTAACTGTCTCATCTCCTGAGGCAAAGTACTTACCCTCATTAGCATAGTTAAATGGGTGTATCTTTGAATACCGTGCCACTTCTTGGCCGTAATGATCAAAAGCTAAAGCAAGGTTATTGGCTTTTCTATTGGGTGATTTTTCACTAAAGCCAGCAATAATGTTAATTAAGTAATTTAATGAAAATTGTTGCAAAGATTGGTATGTACGGCAATTAGGTGGTTCACAACATTTAGCCATATTGGCAATAAAACCGCTGTTAAACACTTCAGGAAAAACAACCACATCACAACCATCAGCTTTGGCCTGAATAACAAATTCTTCAGCACGCCTTAGGTTTGCTTCAATATCTTGCCAACGAATATCAAGTGAAATAGTAGCAACTTTCATCATATTTATTTATGTGATTAAAATATTAATTATAATCCAATCGAAATTATGCAAAATTAAATAAAACAGTAATAAAAGCGATAAAATCGTCTTATGGATAAAATAACTGTGCAAAAAGAGGATTTTGACCTTTCAACAGAAGTAAAGCTTGCTCGAGAGAATAACTCAACAACTGGCGCAATCGTTAGCTTTGTTGGCACAGTGCGCGACCATGAAGATGACTCACTTAGTAGTATGACACTCGAACATTATCCGCAAATGACTGAAAAATCCCTTAAGGTTATTGCAAACAAAGCCCGCGATCGCTGGGATATTCAAGAAATAACCATTATTCATCGCATTGGAAAGCTACAAGTTAACGATCAAATCGTGTTGGTAATCACTACCAGTAAACACAGAGGCGATGCTTTTGATTCTTGTCACTATATTATGGATTACCTCAAAACAGATGCGCCTTTTTGGAAAAAAGAGTCAATCGACAATAAGGATAGCTGGGTCAAATCTCGCAGTAGCGACGAGCATCAAAAAAAACGCTGGAAGATCTAAATTTTTAAATCTTCAGGTCGATTGACATTTGTCAACACTTCTAGCTGATCAGAAACATCCACTCTTGCTAATTTTTGTTGTCTATACCAAAGTGCCATTTTTCGCTCACCACCAGCCAAAAAATTATCAAGACTAGCACCAAGACTTGATTTAATCAGAGCAAAAGTGGCGTGCATTATTTTCCCATCGTGGGCAACACATATCTCAGCCGAAGAGCTTACCATTTTCTCAATAATTTCATCAACTAGCTCACGAGTGATTAACGGACTATCACAAGGCAATATAAACAAATAAGGTGTAGAACAAATATTAAGCGCAGCGGAAATGCCAGATAAAGGCCCTTGAAAATCAGCCAAGTTATCCTCAACCACCTCACCATAAGCTGCATAAGAGTTTTGATTACGATTAGCACTAATGAGTATCTTGCCAACTTTCTCCCGAACAACATCACAAGCATAACTGATCATAGGCTTGCCACGAAACTCAACTAAACCCTTGTCGTCACCACCCATTCTTGAGGATCGACCGCCCGCTAAAATGACTGCTGTTATCTTATTTTTGCTGATTTTATTCACTTAAAGTCCTTGCTTTTATAAAGTTATTTACAATGAGAAAAACTCACTGCAATTGTATAATACACAGATTGAGACATCGAGCCGTAAAAGCTTATGAAAAATCAAGCCCTTAACTGCGATTCAACTGTATTTAATCAATCGATGATGAGTGCCGACTCAGCATTGGATTTTTTACTCAATTCTGCACTCGCTCCTAGTAAAACTGAAGTTGTCGGTTTGGATGATGCGCTTAACCGTATTTTGAGCGAGCATATCAACTCTTCAATTAACGTTCCAGGTTTTGATAATAGTGCGATGGATGGCTATACCATTTCCCTTGGAGCCGAACACCTCGGAAAAGAAAACT
>CAWVVS010000167.1:0-2489 GCA_963933655.1 uncultured Candidatus Thioglobus sp.
CACGCCAATAGCGCCCAGAACACGCACATCGACAATCGATGGCTCGTCTTTAAGGGGTAATAATTCCGATTTGAGTATGGCTTCAATGGTCTCAATTTTCGCTTGCCAATCATCGCTTAACAACAAATCAATACTTGCATTAGCAACAGCACAAGACAATGGATTACCCATAAAGGTAGGGCCGTGCATTAACACGCCAACCGTGCTCGATACTTTCTCAGTAGTGAGTGCGGCAGCCATCGTCATATAACCACCTGTCATCGCTTTGCCTAAGCAGAGAATATCGGGCGAAATATTGGCATGCTCGCAGGCGAATAATTTTCCAGTACGACCAAAGCCTGTGGCTATTTCATCAACAATCATCAATACATCGTATTGATCACAGAGTTTTCTTGCCGCCGATAAGTATTCACTCTCATAAAAATTCATACCACCCGCACCTTGCACGATAGGTTCAAGAATGAGCGCCGCTATTGTCTGGTGATTGTCTTTAAGTGTTGTTTCAAGATCTAAGAGTGCTTCTTTAGTATTGCCAATCGTTGGCTTGGTGACAAAAAAGTGCTGTGGCAACACGCCCTGGAATAAGTGATGCATGCCGTTTTCAGGATCACAGACACTCATAGCGCCAAAGGTATCTCCGTGGTAACCACCACGCGGTGTAACAAAATGCGTTTTAGCTTTTTGCCCCAAGTTGTACCAAAATTGCAATGCCATTTTTAAAGACACTTCCACCGATACAGAGCCCGAGTCGGCTAAAAAGACTTTATCAAGCCCCTCTGGGGTAATATCAATCAGTTTTTGAGTTAAGTCGATTGCAGGCTGATGGGTCAGACCACCAAACATCACGTGTGAAACAAGGTCGATTTGATCCTTCATTGCCTGGTTAAGAACTGGGTGGTTGTAGCCATGAATGACAGACCACCACGAACTCATACCATCGATGACTCGACGCCCACCTTCAAGATTTAGATAAACAAATTCTGCCGACTCGACCAAATGTGTCGGCACAACACTGGGTATTTTGGCATATGGATGCCAAACATTGTTTTGGTCAGAGGCAGTCACGAAGTTCACACATAGAGTCTATCACTAAATCAGGGTTTTCATTAGCAATATCATTGCCGTGATTGTAGCCATAAGACATACAGATAATATCAAAACCAGCGGCTCTTGACGCCTTAACATCACTCACAGAATCACCCAACATAAGGCAGTCTTTCGGGCTAATCCCAAAATGCTCAGCACTGTGTAATAACGGCAATGGATCTGGTTTTTTCTTTGCAAGAGTGTCGCCAGAAATGATAATGGAAAAATCATCAAAAATACCAAGCGCTTTCAGTAGAGGCAGGGTAAATTGCTCGGCTTTATTGGTCACACAACCCAGAAGATAGCCTTGAGACTTCATGTAATCTAAACCCTCTCGAACGCCGTCATAAAGGCAAGATCTTTTGGCTGTGTTGTCGGCATATAATTTAAGGAAGATGGGATACCCCTTCTCGTAATCATCCGAATTTGGCGTTGCCTCCAACTCACCTGTCAACGCACGTTCCACTAATTTTGGCACGCCGTTGCCCACCCATTCACGCACTTTGGCTTCGCCACACGGCTCTTTGTCAAGCGCCTTCATCATTTCATCAACACAATAGGTCAAATCGGGCACGCTGTCAACGAGAGTGCCGTCAACATCTATCATAATTAATTTTGGCTTAAATGTCATGCGGATTTTGGTAGAATTAACTTATCAAGTTTCAACTGAGATATTTTATATGCAAAACAAATCAGTCATCGGTTTTATTGGTGCGGGCAATATGGCTTACGCGCTTATTAAAGGCCTAATCAATAATGGATATGGTGCACAAAATATCAAAGTCAGTGATTTAGATGAATCGCTTCTGAGCAAGAGAAACGCCGAACTTGGCATTGATACTTTTACAAATAACGTTGATCTTGCAGCTGGTTGTGATGTTATTGTTCTTGCGGTCAAACCGCAAGTGATGAGCACTGTGTGTAAAGGCTTGCAAGGATCGATTAATTCTAACCACTTGTTTGTTTCAATCGCTGCGGGCATTAGAGCGAGTGACATTTGCCGTTGGCTCGGGGGCGACCTTGCATTGGTTCGTACGATGCCAAATACGCCAGCCTTGGTGCAACAAGGTGCAACAGGCTTGTTTGCCAATAACCTTGTATCAGAAGAGCACAAAACAATTGTTACTTCTATACTTTCAGCAATTGGTGATTGTTTTTGGGTAAGCGAAGAAAAACTCATTGATGCTATCACTGCTATCTCTGGCAGTGGCCCTGCCTATTTCTTTTTAATGATGCAATCAATGACACAAGCCGGCATGGCACTTGGCTTAGACGAAGAGACTGCCAGCGCATTGAGCGTTAAAACTGCACTTGGTGCCAGCGTTATGGCCTCCAATAGTGATGAAGAGCCAAAACAACTTCGCGCCAATGTCACCTCACCGAACGGCACTACGCAAGCGGCT
>CAWVVS010000168.1:0-2399 GCA_963933655.1 uncultured Candidatus Thioglobus sp.
CATGCCTTTTTTTGTACCAAGCCACTCAACAACTACACCTCTGTCTTGAAGTTCTTTGGCAATTGCTAGAGCGGGGAAAATATGCCCGCCGGTGCCACCTGCCATAATCAATATTTTTTCAGACATATTTTCTTTGTTTAGAATAGTGTGTATTGCTTTCCATATCAATTCTTAGGATGATTGCCAAAGAGATAATGGCAAAAATCATTGATGTGCCACCATAACTTAGCAATGGCAGAGTAAATCCTTTTGGTGGTAAGAGACCAAGATTCATACCAATATTTACGGTGATTTGCATTGCAAACCAAGTACATATGCCAAATGCCACATACGAGCTGTATTTTCGACCTTTTTTTAAAGCCAACTGAGCAATATTGAATCCTTTTGTTAAGATAAATAAAAAGCAAAAAATCACAAACAACATGCCAACAATTCCAAGCTCTTCACCGATTACGGCAAATATCATATCGGTATGTCTTTCGGGTAGTAAGCCATATTTTTGCACACCGGCACCAAGCCCAGTGCCGAACCAATCACCACGAGCAATACCGATTAAGGCTGCTTTTGTTTGATCAACTTTGTCACTGGGATTGGTCCATAAATTTTCCTGCCAGAATGAGGTAAAGCGCATTAAGCGGTTTGGAATCAAAGTGATAAGAACACCTATTAATACAAAAAAGGATGCAAGTACGATGCCAAGTTGTTTAAGGTAAGAGCCTGCCGCAAAAAGCATTGCCATAGCAGAAAGAGTAACAATCAAGGTTGCCCCAAGGTCTGTCTCGAGCAACAATAACAAATCTGCACATCCGACTATAATTAATGTTTTAACAAACCCCATCCACGGACTTCGAACATCTTTTTCTTGTCGAATAAGAAAACCAGCCATAAATAAAATGATTGATAATTTCATTAATTCTGAGGGTTGAAATTTAAAGTAAACAAAGTTAATCCAACGCGCTGAACCCTTGACTTCATGACCAATTGGTTTGGGGAAGAAAACAATAACTAGGAGTATTAAAGACAGTACAAAAAGAGGGACTGAGTATTTTTGAAAAAATGAAATTGGCGTCCTTAGGACAAGCAACCCTGCTGAAAGCCCAAGGAAGATGAAAAGCGTTTGTTTAAAAAAATAAGAATAGTTTTCGAAATATGCGAGTGAGGCGGAAAAAGACATGATCCAACCAAAAACAATCAATAGTAGAATTGCTGACAAAAGTGATTTGTCAGGCATCTGTTTGGTTTTCATAACAGGGTTTGATTGCATAAAAGGTCGTCTTATTATAAATTCTGTAGCAATGGGTGTTGCTATTAATTTCAGAGTATCCAGGCTTACGTAATAATTGCTCACAGGGTATAATCATTGCCTTTTGTAAACACCCCAACCCCATGATTTCAACTGCTAATGTCACCATGCAATTTGGTGAAAAGCCTTTATTTGAAAATATTTCAGTTAAATTTCAGAATGGTAACCGTTATGGTTTGATTGGCGCTAATGGCTGTGGTAAGTCCACCTTAATGAAGATATTAACAGGCGAATTAAAAGCCTCGGCGGGTTCAGTAATGGTCGGCGACGGTCAGAGACTTGGTGTTCTATCGCAAGATCAATTCGCCTTTGAGTCATGTCGTGTTGTTGATGTCGTCATTATGGGGCACAAAGAATTATGGAAAATTAAGGCCGAAAGAGAGCGTATTTATTCCTTGCCAGAGATGAGTGAATCGGATGGTATTAAAGTTGCCGAACTGGAGATGGAGTTTGCAGAAATGGACGGCTACATGGCCGAATCTTCAGCCAGTGAATTGTTGCTCGGTCTCGACATTCCGCTGGATCAACATTATGGACTAATGAGTGAAATAGCCCCAGGCTGGAAGTTACGTGTACTTTTAGCACAAGCTCTGTTTTCCGATCCAGAAATATTGCTTTTAGATGAGCCTACGAACAACTTGGACATTAATTCAATTCGTTGGTTAGAGGGTATTTTGAGTGCTCGTAAAGCCACCATGGTTATTGTTTCACACGATAGGCACTTTCTTAATGGTGTATGCACCCATATGGCCGATCTTGACTATGGCGCACTTAATGTTTTTCCTGGTAGCTATGATGACTTTATGATTGCAGCCACGGCTATTCAAGACAGAATGCGCTCTGACAATGCTAAAAAAGAAGAGAAAATCAAAGACTTAAAGCACTTTGTGTCGCGCTTCTCTACCACCGCCTCCAAGGCAAAACAAGCCACTTCGCGCGCAAAACAACTTGATAAGATTGTGCTTGATGACATCAGGCCTTCGTCAAGAGTGAGTCCTTATATTATCTTTAACCAAACCAAGTCACTGTTTCGCAATGTGTTAGAAATTAAAAATCTTTCTAAGGGTTTTGGCGATCTAAAAGTGCTTAACGATAT
>CAWVVS010000169.1:0-2385 GCA_963933655.1 uncultured Candidatus Thioglobus sp.
TTGCCTTTAATGACTTTCTTGAGTGTGGGGGCGAGAAGGGCGCAAAAGACGCAGGCAAATTGCGATCTGAAGGCAAAGAATATATTGTTAAGGACGGGGATGTTGTTCACTTCCTATTTAATGTCTAAATAAAAACCATACACGGGCAATGAAACAAACAAAACTACTCATCATATTAGACGGCTGGGGCCATTCAGAAAATAGCGAAAACAACGCCATTGCGCTCGCCGATACGCCGATATGGGACTCTCTTATAAGGCAGTACCCAAACACACTGATTGGCACCTCTGGTGAAAGCGTTGGTCTGCCTGATGGGCAAATGGGCAATTCTGAAGTGGGTCACTTAACCATTGGTTCCGGCAGAATCATCGAACAGAACTACACGCTTATCCAAAACGATATTGATTCAGGCGCCTTTGTAAATAACACAATTTTATGCTCGGCATTAGATGCTGCCAACAACAACGGCAAAGCTGTCCACATTATGGGACAATTGTCTGATGGCGGCGTGCATTCACACCATGGCCAGATTCTAGCAATGCTTGAAATGGCCAGTCAAAAAGGTTGTGCAGAAATTTACCTACACATCTTTACCGACGGCAGGGATACGCCACCGAACAGTGCTAACGAATTCGTTGTCGATTTAGAAGAAAAAATAGTCGCTCTTGGCAAGGGTCGTATCGCCTCAGTTGTTGGTCGTTTTTATGCGATGGACAGAGATAACCGCTGGAGTAGGGTTGAAAAAGCCTACGCGCTCCTAGCCAATGGAAAAGGTGAATATAGCGCAGCTACTGCAGCTGAAGCAGTCGATGCAGCCTACGAGCGCGGCGAAAATGATGAGTTTATCAAAGCCACCACAATTGGCCAGGCTGTAGCAATCAACGAAGGCGATGCTGTTATCTTTATGAACTTTCGTGCCGATCGTGCGCGCGAATTGACTCGGGCGTTGACCGACTCTAATTTTTCAGAATTTTCACGTGAAACATTTGCACCAACACACTTTGTGTGTCTGACTGAATACAAGGAGGCGTTTAACCTGCCTTGCGCATACCCGCCACAAACCATCAACAACACACTGGGTGGTTACGTCTCAGATTTGGGCATGAGTCAGCTACGAATAGCCGAAACAGAAAAATACGCACACGTTACTTTTTTCTTTAATGGCGGCGTTGAGGACCCACTAGCTGGAGAAGACAGAACACTTATTCAATCTCCTGATGTGGCTACTTACGACCTCCAGCCTGAAATGAGCGCGCCCGAGTTAACCGACGCCCTTGTGTCTTCAATTGAGTCCGGCAAATACGATTTGATTATTTGTAATTATGCCAACACCGACATGGTCGGCCACAGCGGCAAACTTTCTGCCGCGATCAGTGCGGTTGAGGCTGTTGATTCTTGCCTAGGAAAAATTCACAAAGCCTGTCAAAATACAGGCGCTGAAATGCTTATCACTGCAGATCATGGCAACGCTGAACAAATGGTCAATCCAAAAACCAACAAAAGCCATACCGCTCACACCAACAACCCGGTCCCGCTTATTTATGTTGGCGAGCGCAAAGTGACCCTGCTCGAACCCGAAGTAGGCTCCCTGGCTGGATTGGCGCCAAGCCTGCTTAAACTGATGAACATTGAAAGTCCTGAAGAAATGACAGGCCAATGCCTAATAACGATTGACCAGTAAACAAAAAGTTAATATGAAACAATCAAACTATATTGCCCCCTCTATATTAGCCGCTAACTTTGCCAAACTTGGTGATGAGGTGGATACAGTGCTTACTTCAGGCGCAGATATTATCCACTTTGACGTCATGGATAACCACTACGTGCCCAATCTAACAATAGGGCCGTTGGTTTGCGACGCACTTAGAAGCCACGGCGTAACAGCTCCGATTGATGTACACCTCATGGTTAAGCCTGTTGATAGAATCATTCCAGATTTTGCCAAGGCTGGTGCGAGCTATATTACCTTTCACCCCGAAGCCTCCGAGCACCTTGACCGCACCATTGGGCTGATTAAAGAACAAGGCTGCAAAGCGGGCCTAGTTTTCAATCCAGCCACATCGCTGGGCTATCTTGAGCACGTACTGGATCGTCTCGACATGATTTTACTGATGTCGGTTAATCCGGGCTTTGGTGGGCAGTCCTTTATCCCTTCCTCGTTAGACAAATTGAGAGTTGTTCGAAAAATGATCGACGATCGAGGTCTAGACATCAGATTAGAGATTGATGGCGGCGTTAAAATCGACAACATCAGGCAGATTGCTGCTGCTGGCGCCGATACGTTTGTAGCCGGCTCTGCCATTTTTAATACCGACAACTACAAGACGACGATTGATGCAATGCGCTCTGAATTGGCGCAAGCTGATTAATTGTGTTTTTCATGGG
>CAWVVS010000170.1:0-2384 GCA_963933655.1 uncultured Candidatus Thioglobus sp.
ATCATAAACAGTTACTCGCATATCCACTAATGGGAATCCAGCGATAACACCGTTTTTCATTTGCTCTTGAATACCTTTGTCAACCGCAGGAATGTATTCCTTGGGAATAACTCCACCCTTAATTTCGTCAACAAACTCGTAACCTGCACCAGGCTCTTGAGGCTCAATTCTTAGGTAAACGTGACCGTATTGACCACGACCACCTGATTGCTTAGCAAACTTATGTTGGTGCTCGACTTTAGTTGTAATAGACTCACGGTAAGCAACTTGTGGATTACCAACATCACATGCAACGTCAAATTCACGCTTCATACGATCAACAATAATGTCTAGGTGAAGTTCGCCCATACCAGCAATAATTGTTTGCCCAGACTCTTCATCAGTTGACACTCTGAATGATGGGTCTTCGTGTGCCAATTTGCCTAATGCGATACCCATTTTTTCTTGGTCTACTTTTGTTTTTGGCTCCACTGCAACAGCGATAACCGGTTCAGGGAATTCCATTCTCTCAAGAACGATCTTCTCTTTAAGGTCACATAAAGTGTCACCAGTGATAACGTCTTTAAGACCAATCGCAGCGGCGATGTCGCCAGCACGAACCTCTTTAATTTCTTCACGATCGTTTGAGTGCATTTGCACAATACGTCCAATACGTTCTTTTTTTCCTTTCGATGAGTTGAAGACGAAGTCGCCTGACTTCAATACACCAGAGTACACTCTAAAGAATGTTAAGTTGCCCACGAACGGGTCGGTCGCAATCTTAAAGGCTAACGCCGCAAACGGCTCATCATCCGTTGGGTTTCTTGGTGCCACTGTTTCAGCAGCGTCATCTAGAATGCCTGTTATAGGCTCCACATCTAGTGGTGACGGCATGTACATAATCATAGCATCTAGTACTGCCTGCACACCTTTGTTCTTAAAGGCTGAACCACAAAACATTGGAATGATTTGGTTGTCAATCGTCTGAATACGAATACCTTCTTTGATTTCATCATTTGTCAAAATACCTTCTTCTAGGTATTTCTCCATTAATTCTTCTGTTGCTTCAGCGGCAGACTCAATCATGAATTCGCGCTTTTCTTCAGCTAGATCTTGTAATTCTGCAGGAATGTCTCTAACTTCGTAAGTTGCGCCTTGGTCTTCTTCATTCCAGAAGATTGCCTTCATACGAATTAAATCAACAACGCCCTCAAAACCCTCTTCTGCGCCGATTGCGATTTGCATCGGAACTGGGTTAGCACCTAAACGAGTTTTAATTTGTTCGCATACTC
The DNA here is from genome assembly GCA_963933655.1 of uncultured Candidatus Thioglobus sp. GTDB lineage: Bacteria > Pseudomonadota > Gammaproteobacteria > PS1 > Pseudothioglobaceae > Pseudothioglobus. The sequence goes on from CAWVVS010000170.1 coordinate 1,272, forward strand.
GTAAGAAATCTGCACCAGCACGGTCCATCTTGTTAACGAAACCAATTCTTGGAACGTTGTATTTGTTGGCTTGTCTCCAAACTGTTTCAGATTGAGGCTCAACACCACCAACTGCACAAAATACTGCACAGGCTCCGTCTAATACTTTCAGTGAGCGCTCTACTTCAATGGTGAAGTCAACGTGTCCCGGTGTATCAATAATGTTGACACGGTGATCTTCAAACTGAGAGTCCATGCCCTTCCAGAAACAAGTTGTTGCAGCAGAAGTAATGGTAATACCACGCTCTTGCTCTTGCTCCATCCAGTCCATAGTTGCACCACCGTCATGCACTTCACCAATTTTGTGAGTACGGCCCGTATACAAAAGAATACGCTCGGTAGTTGTTGTCTTACCCGCATCAATGTGCGCCATGATACCGACATTACGGTAACGATTAAGTGGAGTAATTCTTGCCATGGTTGCTTCCTAATTTACCAGCGGAAATGAGCGAAAGCTTTGTTAGCTTCAGCCATTCTGTGTGTATCTTCTTTTTTCTTGAAAGCCGAACCACGATTTTGATTTGCATCTAGCACTTCGCCTGCCAATCTTAGCTTCATGCCTTTTTCACCACGCTTACGAGAAGCCTCGATCATCCAGCGCATCGCTAGAGCGATTTTACGATCGGCTCTTACTTCAACTGGCACTTGGTATGTAGAACCACCAACACGGCGTGATTTGATCTCTACTTGAGGACCAATATTTTCAAGCGCTTGTTTGAATACGTCAACTGGCTCAGCATTACCTTTAGCTTCAATTGTATCTAACGCATCATAAACAATCTTCTCAGCTACAGACTTCTTACCATCTAACATTAAGATGTTTACGAACTTAGCCAATACTAAATCACCAAATTTAGGATCTGGTAGGATTTCTCTTTTAGGTGCGGATCTTCTTCTCATATCAGTCTTCTCTTATGATTATTTCTTAGGTTTTTTAGTGCCGTACTTTGAACGACCTTGCATTCTGCCGTCAACACCTGTTGTATCAAGTGCGCCGCGAACTGTGTGATAACGCACACCAGGTAAATCTTTAACACGACCACCACGAATAAGAATTACAGAGTGCTCTTGAAG
>CAWVVS010000171.1:0-2384 GCA_963933655.1 uncultured Candidatus Thioglobus sp.
TAACGTAAAGATCCATCAGTAATAAGCTTTAAATATTGATTAAAAAGCCCGTCTTTATGATGGGCTTTTTTTTGGTTTGTATTAAATAATTGGTCGAATGATTTGTATCAATATTCAAATTGTGGGGCTATAATATGACCTCTTAGCATCAATAGAACTAGCAAATGAGTAATAAAGAAGTACTGAATAATTTAAAAAGCGCAGTTAAGCCTTGGTTTGAGATAATCAATTTAAATGAACTTTTCTCTCTCGATGAAATGATCGCACCAAAATTGATCACAATTCTCTATTGGTTATTGTTATTTTTAGCTATTGGTAGTGGGCTGGGTGCAATATTCGACGGTGATGTTTTTCGTGGCTTGTTTTTAATGGCTGGAATTTCAATTGGTGGGCGAATTACTTGTGAATTGATGATTGTGATTTTCCGAATTAATGATACTTTACATGAAATCAACAAAAGGGGAAAAGACGCCTCACCTGTGTCTGTGGTTGTAAGTCCAACAGGCGATTTGAGTAATAAATAGAATGTTAAAGGTTAGCTAGAATGAGTAATAATGCAGTTGTTTGGGTGGATATTCCGGTTATTGATTTGCTTCGTGCGGCAGATTTTTACAACGCCGTACTCGATAGAGAAATTGACATTACGGAATTTGATGAATTCACTTTTGCTACTATTGAGCATAGTAATGGTAGTGGTGGGTGTCTCTACCCCGACAGTGATCATGTACCTAACGATACGGGCCCATTGGTTTACTTCAGTGTTGAAGGTAGACTGAAAGAGTCGGTTTCTCAGTGCATCAAAATGGGTGGTGAAGTTGTTCAAGATACTCATAAAATTGGCGAATTTGGTCTGCGTGCGGTTATTAAAGATTCCGAGGGCAATAAGATTGCTTTGCATTCCACAACAGGCAACTAAGCTTTAAAGAAAAAATTAGTTATTGGGCAGCTAATGAATAGAGGCGTTCTCCTGATTCTTTCTGGCTACCTTATTTGGGGTTCATTCCCGCTTTATTGGTCGCTTCTCAATCATGTCGAGCCTAGTGAAATACTAGCGCATAGAGTAATATGGTCGATTCCAGTTTTACTTTTACTTGTTGGATTTAAGCCTTCATGGCGTAGCAATGTGCGTTCGGCGCTTGGAAATAAAGTTGAGTTACTGCTTTTATTGATTACCGGCATTCTGATTTGTATTAACTGGGGAACTTATATTCTTGCGGTTAGCATGGGTCGTGTGATTGAAGGATCTATGGGCTATTTTCTAGCGCCAATTTTAAATATATTGGGTGGCTTTATATTTTTCAAAGAGCGCGTCTCCTTGCTGCAAAAGCTCTCCATTGGCTTTGCTTCTGCAGGTTCGCTTTACTATGTTTTTAGTGTAGCCGTGTTTCCTTGGCTTGGCTTTGTATTGGGTTTTTCTTTTGCTGCTTATGGCTTGATGAGAAAATTCATGAACTCACCGGCAGTGCCAGGTTTATTGATTGAAACACTATTAATTTTGCCAGTAACTTTATTGTTTGTTATTTGGATGGTTGGCAACACTAAAGTGGCCTTTTTGGCTGTTGATAATGCTACAGATGCACTGCTAATTATGGCTGGCATAGTGACAGTTGTCCCATTGGCATTATTTACTGCAGGTGCTAAAATTTTGCCGATGACAACTGCAGGAATATTGTTTTTTATTACGCCAACTTTACAGTTTTTGATTGGTTATTTATTTTTCAATGAACCGTTTAATACCGATCAATTTATCGGCTTTATTGGCATTTGGACTGGCTTGTTACTCTATTGCTATTCTTTGATGAAAAAAACCTGATGGAGTCCTTTATAGCGACACTTATCTTTTGGTCTGCTTTTACTTTTAGCGCCAGCCCCTTTTGGACGACATTGATGGAAGTTTCACGCTATTCGTCACTTGGTTATATCTACAAAAATTACTTGATTTACCTACTTGTGTGTTGGCTGCCTATTATTACGATTATTGGTACAGTGATAGGCATCTTGGGCGGTTTTAATCCAAAGTTTATGAGCATACTTTATTTTGTTGGGGCATCTGTTATATTCTATCTTTGTTGGCAGGTAATACGATCAAAGCGTAATCCGAATATCAAAATTGATTTTAACTGGAAGGCGATGTCTTTAATGACGTGGTTTAATCCGAAGACTTGGCTTGCCGTTCCACCGGGATTCTTAATAGCCCATTACACCGAATCATTGCCAATAAATATTGCGATTTTTTATTTAAGTGGCGTGCCTTTTTTCTTGTTAGGTGTTTTTTTGTGGAGCGCTATTGGCAGGCAGGGCGCTAAAATATCAAAAAATAAACTCAGTTATTTCAATGCTGCTCTACTAGTTTTTTTTGGGTTTTATCTACTTTATGAAGGAAT
>CAWVVS010000172.1:0-2297 GCA_963933655.1 uncultured Candidatus Thioglobus sp.
ACCAGTGGTGGTGAGGTCATTTTGACAGAGTGACCAACAATTCTTAATTCCAAAGCAAGCTCTGGATTAATATCTTGCAAATAATTATAAGTCACCGCATCAATCGCTGCAATATCTGCCTTACCTTCCAAAAGGTATTGAACACTTTCGGTGTGAGCGCCCGAATAAATAATATCTTGAAAGAAAAACTCCAACTGATCAATGCCGTAATTTTTCTTCAATTCATGTCTGAAAACACCCATGCCGCTGTTTGAATCAATGCTGTTAATCGCTACAACACAGTCCCTACTCTGCTCAATAGACTGAATGTGGCTGTTTTTTCTCACCATAAAATAGCTAAAGTATTCTGGTCCATCAATACCCTCAACGTCAAAGTGTGGGGCGCACAAAGGCATTAGTCGACCCTGAAATTGGCTAACCAATGGCAAGCCACATATGTGGCTGAGGCGTGTTGATGAATTGATCACATCCACCATATCAACTGAGTTAATCACACGTGTTGGAATGTCCAAATCAGGTCTTAATTTTCTCGCCTCCAAAAACAAACCACGCCACGCAGCTTCAAGCCCTGTATTAAGCGAATACATTCCCAGGGAGATTGATTGGCTCATAATAATAAGAAGCTAATAAAAGCTCAGCGGATGACAAAAGCGCACATGATACATAGTAAAAAAATGATTGCATATAAAATCAAATAAAAATATAATCGTACAATTAGCAAAACTCGACAAAGAGCATGAAAGTCAAATTTGCAACATACAATATCCAATACGGTGTTGGCCAAGACCATTGCTACGATCTTTCTCGCATTGTAAACACACTTAAAGATCAGGACATTGTTTGCCTTCAAGAGGCAACAACCAATTGGCAGGTTTGTGAAAATGACAATCAACCAGAAGCTTTAGCGACACAACTGAATCTCTACATGGCCTATACACCAGAAGTAAACGGCTGCGTTGTCAGCGCTTACAGCGATCAAAATAATTTATCATCAGATCACTTTCCATTATTTTTTTGAGCTTGAATTATGAGAGGTACTTAATATGAAAAACATGTACAAACAACAAAGAATTGACTTAGCAGCCGCCTTCCGCTGGACTGCAAGGCTTAGTATGAATGAGGCAGTGGCGAACCACTATAGTCTCTCTGTTTCTGATGATGGTCAAGAATTTTTGGTTAATCCAAATGGCCGTCATTTTTCTAGAATTAAAGCCAGCGATCTTCTTTTACTTGACGCTAACGATTCAAAAACCATGGAGCAAAAGAATGCACCCGACCCCACTGCTTGGGCAATCCACGGTGCCATTCACCGCAACCACCCTGAGGCACGCTGCATTATGCATGTTCATTCAAAGTATGCCACCATACTTTCGAGTCTGGAAATTACCGAAATCCCGCCAATTGACCAAAACACTATGCGTTTTTTTAAACGCGTCTCTTTCGATACCGGTTATGACGGTATGGGCTTGGCAGACGAGGCGGAACGATTAAGCGCTTCACTGGGTAATAATAAGGTCTTAGTATTGGGTAATCATGGCGTATTGGTTACTGCCCAAAGTGTATTTGAGGCATTTGATGTGCTGTACTATTTTGAACGTTCTTGCGAAACATTGATTGGCGCTTATCAAACCGGTAAAGAATTAAGAGTTGTAAGCGATGCGATAGCCGAGAAAACCGCTCAACAGTGGCAACACATGTCGAGCTTAAGTAAGCTTCATTTTGATGAATTAAAAGCCATTCTTGACGACAGTGGCTCTAATTACTCAAGCTAACAGCGCATCATCGATGATGACTGCAACAATGTTAAAGAAGTTTGTCCTATTTTTTTGGCCACTAACGATGTAACATCTCTATCCAAACTTAGGAAAATCACGATGAGCAGCTATAATACGATAATCCACCGACCTCAAAGAGTTCGGACGGCTTCAATCTGTAGTATTTCTCTTCCACGTCCTTAGACTGTTCTGCGTAAGGTTGCGTTATGACATCTTGCAGTTCTCGAACTAGAGAGTAGTTCCTCTCGGCTGCTTGCTGATACGCAGGCATAACGAACCATTCTCGCAAACTGTATTTTGGGTTGACGAGTCTCATCTGCTTAGAGAGCTCCTTACAGGAGTGAGACGCAGTAGTATTCACGTTACTTGAACTGCCACTGAGTAATTTCCATTTTATAAGCCACTCAGACCAGCGCTTATCCATTCCTTCTGACGTTGGGCTCACGTAGAAGCTTTTTTTGAGTGGGACAATGTCGTCAGGTACCATCGAAAGCTCACGGAAGAAGATGGTGTAATCAACAG
>CAWVVS010000173.1:0-2277 GCA_963933655.1 uncultured Candidatus Thioglobus sp.
TTCTGCTGCACTTTCCGTCGCATCACTGCGCCTAGCCGTTAACTAGCACTTTGCCCTATGGAGCCCGGACTTTCCTCTGATGGCAAACGCCACCAGCGACTACCCGATCAACTTCAGCGCGAATTATACGCTAGGATTAAGTGTTTTAATCTGAGTACTGATACTCTCTTAACACTTCACCCACTTGAACTTCATAAGACTCGTACCAATCACGCTTGCCTTTTTCTTGTGCCTGAAGGTGATCCGCATGTTGTTTCCAATTTTTTATATCTTCCAAAGAATGCCAATAGGAAGCACTTAACTCTAAATCGCCCTCGGTGCACGAAGTAAACTTGATGCAATTGTATTGTTCAAAAGCCACCTCTTTAAGTTTGGCAGCTGTTTTATAGTAACCCTCATTCAGCTGTTTTATTTTGGCGGTAAAAATCACAACATACATTACTTAATCTCGATAATTGGTATTTGGCTGAAAATTTTATGAATGTTATTACCGTACGTATCAACGGCAACAGCAACAGGCATGTCTTTTACCTCAAACTCATAAATAGCCTCCATGCCCATTTCTTCAAAAGCCAGAACTTTGGCTTTTTTGATGGACTTAGAAATAAGAAAAGCTGCTCCACCGACTGCAATTAAATAACTTGCCTGATGTTTTTTAATGCTTTCAGCTGCTTTTGGACCACGCTCCGCTTTGCCAATCATCCCGAGTATGCCAGTATTCTCCAACATCATATCGGTAAACTTATCCATTCGAGTTGCTGTCGTTGGGCCGGCAGGACCAATCACTTCATCTCCAACAGCGTCTACTGGACCTACGTAATAGATAAACTTATTGTCAAAATCAACGCCTTTTGGCAAGCCTTCACCGGACTCTATCATCTTTTTGAGTCGCCCGTGCGCTGCATCTCGTCCAGTAATGATAGTGCCTGTGAGTAATAACGTATCACCAATATTCCAATCTTGCATTTGCTCACGTGTCAGTGTTTCTAAATCGACTTTGATGTATTTTGAATAGTCCATTTCCAAGTCAGGATAGAGACTGAAATCAACTTCTGGCAATTGTGCCACACCTGAACCATCAAGGGTGAAATGCACGTGTCTTGTTGCCGCACAGTTTGGAATAATTGCAACTGGTTGTGAAGCAGCATGGGTTGGATAATCTTGAATCTTAACATCAAGCACGGTTGTTAAGCCACCTAATCCTTGTGCACCGATGCCTAAGTTGTTTACTTTTTCAAACAGATCAAGTCGTAACTTTTCAATCTCAGATGGATTATCTTTAGCTCTGACTTCATTAATATCAATTGGGTCCATCAATGCTGCTTTTGCCATTAGCATGGCTTTTTCTGGTGTTCCACCAACACCAATCCCCAATATTCCTGGCGGACACCAGCCAGCACCCATTGTCGGAATCGTTTTTATAATCCAATCTGTTAGATTGTCGTCGGGGTTAAGTACAGTAAATTTGGCTTTGTTTTCAGATCCACAGCCTTTTGCTGCCACAATGACATCCAATTTATCACCCTTCACCATTTTGGTGTGGATGACTGCTGGTGTATTGTCCTTGGTATTCACTCGGCTAAATATCGGGTCATTTACAACAGAAGCTCTCAATGGGTTGTCCGGGTGTGTATAGGCTTTTCTAACACCTTCGTTAATCATTTCATCAACAGAAAGTTCTGCATCCCATTGAACGTCCATGCCCACTTCTAAAAAGATATTGACAATGCCTGTATCTTGGCAAAGCGGTCGTTTACCAAAAGCACACATTTTAGAATTTATTAGAATTTGGCCGATGGCATTTTTAGCGCCGACATTATTCTCCTTTTCGTAAGCCTCTACCATTGCCCGAATAAAATCCGGCGAGTGGTAATAAGATATGTATTGGAGTGCAGAAAAAATACTCTCTATCAGATGGTTTTGCTTTATTTTCATATTTATTTGGCCTTCTCTATTGTCTATTTAGTCCCAGCAGGTTATATTGTTTCTTCTGAGCATTTTATCAATATCTAGCAGGGAATTTCTATATGTTTAACTTTTTCAAAGGTCAAAATCTTTCAATTGACTTAGGTACCGCAAATACACTTATCTATATGGATGGCAAAGTCGTCTTAAATGAGCCTTCGGTTGTCTCTCTTCGCCACGAAAGAGGCGCAATGGAATCAACTGTTATTGCCGTCGGCCAAGATGCAAAAAACATGTTGGGCAGAACCCCTGGTTCTATTGAAGCCATTCGACCAATGAAAGACGGTGTGATTGCAGATTTTAAGGTGACAG
>CAWVVS010000174.1:0-2274 GCA_963933655.1 uncultured Candidatus Thioglobus sp.
CTCCTAGCATTTCAGATTGCTCACGAGTTCCAGAGTTAATTGTAACAACTGGAATGCCCTTTGCTATTGCGTCTGTAATTGGTCCTTTTAGAACGTCATAATCAGCAATTGTTACAATAATGCCATCAGGATTGCTTGCAGCAGCCTGTTGAACAATACGTGCCATATCAGCCAAATCGCCTGTAGTAGGGTTCCGATAATCTACAGTTACGCCCATTTGCTCACCAGCAATTCCAATTGCATTTTTAATTGTATTCCACCAGGAATCAGAGTCTGGTGCATGACTAATCAACACAAATTTCTCACCGCCGGCCATTGCCGCTGAACTGCCAAACATGGTTGATGCAAAAAGCACAAACACTGCAAGAGCAGTACTTACAATTCGTTTATTTGTTTTAAACATGTAATTCTCCTTTAAGTTAAAGATTTTTTGGATAGTCAAAATTGACTGTAACTTGCAACACAATGTGTATTACAAGTTAAAAGGATTATACATATTCTATTTATTCTAAAATAGAATATTTGTTATATTTAGTAGAAAAAATCTTTTAAAGTATCATTTGATTTGGCTTTAAAGCCTAGACACCAAGATTTTTTTGAGTTTTGGCGGCACCATTAACAACCGCAGAAATTAGGGCATCTATCTGTTTCTCGGTAATGACAAAACTTGGAGATACCGCAATGGTGTCAGCAGAAGGCAAACCTCTAAGCAGTACTTTTTCTGCTCTTATGGCACTTTGTAATAATGGTGCAGCTTTATCGGCACGTTCAAAAAATGTTTTAGGTGATTTGCTTTTGACAATCTGCAAACCAGCCAACAGTCCGGCGCCTCTTACTTCGCCAATGATTGGGCAACCATTGAGTTTTTCTTTGAGTTGGGCGTGCATGTAAGCGCCTGTTTCTTTCGCTCGCGCCACAAGGTTTTCTCGCTCCAATATTTCAATATTTTTGAGTGCAACAGCACAACCTGTTGGGTGACCGCTGTAGGTGTAGCCATGGAAAAATGCACCGAGTTGATCTGCCGTCTCGACCAATACATCCCAAACTTTGTCGCCAATATAAAGTGCAGATAGGGGGAAATAGCCCGATGTTAAGCCTTTGGCGGTTGTCATAAGGTCGGGCTTATAGCCATAGTATTGGTGACCAAACCATTCGCCTGTGCGACCATAGCCGGTGATTACTTCATCAGCCAATAGCAAAATATCGTATTTATCACACAGCGTTCGTAGACCTGCAAAGTATCCTTTTGGTGGTGTGATGACACCACCAGCACCATAAATAGGCTCCGCAAAGAATGCAGCCACAGTATCAGCACCAGCACCAGTTATGATTGCCTCGATTTCGTCAAGCATGCGTTTGGTGAACTGTGTTTCAGTTTCGCCTTCTTTTCCATCCACGTAGAAATGTGGTTTTGGCGCTCTTAAAATTCCGTCGATAGGCAAATCAAAAGCCGTATGGAATGCTTCGATGCCAGTGACACTGGCTGCAGCTAGTGTTGTGCCGTGATAAGCGTTAACTCTGGCAATAATTTTCTTTTTCTGAGGCTTACCTCTTAGGTTGTTGTAGTAGCGAATGAGCTTGATTGCTGAATCAATACAATCAGAGCCAGACGTGCCGTAATGCACTCTGGCAAAAACTCCACGTGTAAGGTCTAATAGTTTTTCGCTGAGCTCAATCTGTGGCGTATTTGAGGTACTGGCAAAACTGTGCGAATATCCCATTGAACTGGCACTATCCATCATTGTTTGACCCAGTTCTTCTCTACCGTAGCCGATATTGACACACCACAAGCCTGCCATACCATCGATTAATTCACCGTCGTTGTGGGTGGTAATGTTGACGCCTTTTCCCTCAAGGCAGATGGTGGTGCCATTTTCAAGCACATCGTTTATTGATGATGCAGGGTGAAAAATTGATTTTTTATTAATATCAACTAAATTTTCGTATTGTTTATTTGTCATAACGGTCGATGATGCGAACGGGTTGTATCTAGGAAAATACTGATGCGTAGATTATAGACGAAGTAATAGCCTTTAATTATGCCATAAAGGGGTGTAAATATTAATAAAATTCTTTAATTATGTATAATTATCAGAAATATATAACTTATATGTAATAATATTAAGAAATAAATAAAAGACCATTATGAGCAAAGTATCAGCAAAAATAGCGCAATTATTTAGCCAAATAGATAGCCAGAAGGAAGACATGTTGGCCGAGCTTATTACATGGTGCGATATTAATTCTGGTAGTACAAATTTTGATGGACTCAGT
>CAWVVS010000175.1:0-2257 GCA_963933655.1 uncultured Candidatus Thioglobus sp.
ACTCCATTATGTGATTGTTGGAAAAGCATTAGTGTAAGTAGACCTAGTATTGCTAAATAAAAGTACAAGATATATAGGTGAAAAAGGCTATCTTTATTGTTATAAAGACAATAATGGGTATTCATTTAAAATTTGAGAGAATAATGGATCAATTTCGAGCGTTAAGGTACTTCAGTAAGGTCGCAGAAACGGGCAGTTTTACCCAAGCCGCGCGTGTTTTTGGGGTGCCACCTTCATCACTTTCGAGGCGGGTAGTCGACTTAGAAAATAGTTTAGGCGCCACCTTGTTGAAGCGCTCTACCCGTGAAGTCAAACTAACTGAAGTGGGTCAACGATATTACACTCAAGTACTGGATATTCTTAATCAGCTTGAGCAAAGCAATGAGGCGGTGCGAAGTTATCAAGTAAAACCCATGGGGCATTTGCATATCAGTTCGATGGTGGGGTTTGGAGAGCGTATATTGTTGCCATTACTTGATGAATTTAGTCAGCTTTATCCTGATATTGTCTTAGACGTGAGTCTTAGTGACGAGTTATCGGCATTAACTCGTGATGATGTTGATGTGGCCATTCGTGGAGGTTATGCACCAAATGAACGAGTGTTGGCTATCAAGCTGATGGGTAACCAATTTATCCCAGTGGCAGCACCGAGTTATTTGGCTGATATGGGTAAGCCGCAATATGCAATTGAATTAAAACAACATAAAGGTTTATATTTTCGCACGCCCAATGGTCCTACACCTTGGTTAAGTTATATCAATAGTCAATGGCAAGATGTCTCTGCACCACAAGTGGCGGTTTCCAATAATGGAAAATGGTTAGGTGACTTGGCTGCAAAAGGGAAGGGCATATTAATGGCGCCACGTTGGGCGGCGGCACATTATTTAGCAAGCGGTCAATTAGAAGAACTGGTGTTAAAGCCAACAGTACAAATTACTCAAAGTAGCGATATGGCAGTTTATCTATTGTATCAAAAGCAACGATATTTGGTGCCAAAAGTCAAAGCAGCAGTCGATTTTTTAGTGGCAAGGGTTAAGGGATAAGCATTAACGTTTAGATTTGACATTTATTTAGCAAAACACGATATTACAATGGCACCTTACTCAACTATTTAATTAATAACTATGCCTTCTAAAACACCCATTTTTATAATCATCGCTGTTGTAACCACTTGCGCTGTTATTGGTTTTTTTGTGTTTTTTCCTGCCCAATTAGAAAAACAAACAAATCTTTTACATGATTCGATTGTGCCTGTGATATCAGAGCAAGCGAGAACTTTACATGGGCAGTTGTTTATCGGTGATTGGCACAGTGATACTTTATTGTGGAAAAGAGATTTGATGGATAAGCATGATTATGGTCATGTGGATATTCCTAGATTGCAGCAAGGCAATGTTGCTTTACAAATGTTTACTACCGTTACTAAGTCTCCAGACGGTCTTAACTACGAAGGCAATAGTAGTGATGCCAGTGACAATATTACGAAACTGGCGTTAGTGAGTCTTTGGCCTACAAATACTTGGAATAGCTTGGCTGAGAGGGCATTGTTTCAAGCAAGTAAAGCACTAGAGTTGGTTGATGAGTTTCCTCAGCAAGTTTCACTTATTACTTCAAAAACTGATCTCTCAGAATTTATAATACAACGACAAGTAAACCCTCAATTATTAGGTATGTTGTTAGGCACAGAGGGCTCCCATGCATTAGACGGTGATTTGCGCAACATTCAACGTTTATTTGATAGTGGTTTTCGTATGATGAGTTTACAACACTTTTTTGATAATAAATTAGGGGGCTCATTACACGGAGAAAGTGGCGAAGGATTAACAGCATTTGGACGAGAAGCGGTGCAACAAATGCAATCTTTGGGCATAATGTTGGACGTGTCCCATTCTTCTGAACAAGTAGTCCAAGACGTATTGGCCATTAGCCGCCAACCGTTATTGGTCAGCCATACGGGTTTTTACGGACATTGCCCATCACCGCGGAATATCTCAGATGATTTAATGCAGCAGATTGCCGCAAAAGGCGGTCTAATTGCAGTGGGTTATTGGGACGGTGCTATATGCTCGCCTAATGCGAGCGAGATTGCTAAAGCGGTTAAATATGGTATTGAATTGGTCGGAATTGAACATATTGCCCTCGGTTCTGATTATGACGGCGCGATTAGTGTGCCTTTTGATACATCAGAGTTGATTTATTTAACGCAAGCCTTTTTAGATGTAGGGCTTAGCGAATTTCAAATAAAGCAAGTGATGGG
>CAWVVS010000176.1:0-2256 GCA_963933655.1 uncultured Candidatus Thioglobus sp.
TTTATGTGGCCCACCCCTTGAATACATCCTAGAAGTGTTTCCGTTCGGCGACTTACTAAATGCATTATTTATGGGCGATGGCAACTGCGCTGAAATATCGTGGACATTCCTAGGTGGCTCTATGGCGCTATGGTCTTTACTGTTCTTTTTCACATTTTTTGTACTGAGCTTTATTGTTATGATTCGGTCTAATTCAATTTATCGCTAAATAATGGAAATTGGTGTCGTATTTCTTACCCATTCAAAGATCATTACTTCTATGGTAAGATTTACGCTGATTTAATAAAACCCTAAAATGAAAACTTGTGGCTGATTTTAAACAAACGGTTCAGGATTTATTTACTGCTGTTGATGTTCAGATTAATGGAACACGGCCATGGGATGTACAAGTTCATAACGAAAACTTCTACTCTCGCATTCTGAGCAACGGCTCTCTTGCATTTGGCGAAAGCTATATGGATGGATGGTGGGACTGTGAAGCCCTCGATCAACTATTTGAGCGCCTCCTGAGTGGCCGTGTAGATAAGCGAGTAACAGCAAGAGACCCTTCTTTTTTATTAGTCTTATTGAGGGCTTATATTCTCAATCCCCAAAGTATTAAAAGAGCTTTTATTGTCGGTAAAGAGCACTACGATATGAGCAATGAGCTTTTTTCTTTGATGCTGGATGAAGGCATGAATTATTCCTGTGGTTATTGGAAAAATGCCCAGGATTTGAACCAAGCGCAAATTAATAAACTCGATTTAATCTGTCAAAAAATGCATTTAGAGCCAGGTATGAGCGTGCTTGAGATAGGCTGCGGTTGGGGTGGTTTCGCAAAATATGCTGCCCAAAATTATGGTGTTAGCGTCCATGGCGTAACGATTTCTAAAGAGCAGATGCAATACGCCGAGGATGCTTGTCAAGGTTTGGATGTTACCTTTGAACTGAAGGATTATCGAAAACTCAATACTGAGTATGATCGTATTGTGTCGATTGGCATGTTTGAGCATGTAGGCTATAAGAATTACCGAAAATACATGCAAGTTGCACGGCGTTGTCTCAAAGACGATGGTTTATTTTTACTTCATACCATTGGTAGAAACAACTCAGATCGTACTGCTGAGGCTTGGATTAACAAGTATATTTTTCCAAATGGCATGACCCCTTCAGTACAACAGATTGGCAAGGCAGTAGAAAATCTATTTATTATTGAAGATTGGCACAACTTTGGTCAAGATTACGATACAACTTTAATGGCTTGGCATGAAAACTTTCAGAACAATTGGCACAGGTTAGAGCAAACTTACGATGAGCGATTTCAGCGAATGTGGCAGTATTATTTATTAATGTGCGCAGGCAGTTTTCGCGCTAGGCGCAACCAATTGTGGCAACTGGTATTATCAAAGAAAGGTTTAAAGGGTGGTTATACTTATAACAACAAACCAAAAGTTGAGTAGCATTATCTTCATGGCTGAGCAATCCACTAATGATAAGGAGGCCTATGTTGCTTAAACTCGTCAGTTTCAAGGCTTGCCCATTTGTTCAAAGAGTAGTCATTGCTCTGGAAATGAAAGCCATAGATTATGAAATTGAATATATCGATTTAGCGTGCCCGCCAGACTGGTTTTTAGCTATCTCACCACTTAAGAAAGTGCCCCTGTTGATCGTTGAAAATCAAGTTATTTTTGAATCGAACGTTATTAATGAGTTCATTGACGAAGCCTTTCCTGTTAACAGATTACACCCAGAAAATCTCCTTATAAAGGCACAAAATAGATCTTGGATGGAGTTTTGTAATAATATCTTTATGGCGACATTTCGACTCACGATTAACGAATCTCAATCCGAATTTGAACAAACCTTATCTACACAAATGAATAACTTTGATCAACTTGAAAAAATTCTTATCAATCAGCCATTTTTCAATGGAGAGAATTTCTCGCTAGTTGATGCAACTTATGCACCTACTTTCCAGAGGCTTCAATATTTACATCAACTTCATGGTTCAATTTTTGATAAAAAACGCCATCCAAAAATTGTTAAATGGAAAAATAAATTGTTAAGTTTGGCAGAAGTAAAAAGATCGTGTGTGTCTGAGATTGAGGAAATTTATTACAAATTACTGTGGACACGACAAGGTTATATTACCCAGTTTATGAATGAACAAGATTATGGTAAGAGGCCGGAAAGAAGCGTTTATTAAGCCCATTTCAATTTTTTACCAAATTTTTATCTAATCATAGAGTTCATCAATCATTGCCACTGCATTACAGC
>CAWVVS010000177.1:0-2255 GCA_963933655.1 uncultured Candidatus Thioglobus sp.
AGACTACATTAACGAACTATTCGAAGCAGGAAAACTCAAACCTGTGATCGATGGACCTTTCAAACTTAGTGAAGTGCCCGAGGCTATTTGCTATTTTGGCGCTGGAAAACACGTTGGAAAAATAGTAATAACTCTCTGAGGAGTAAATCTATAATAATTATTTATGACTAATTTAAAACAACTATATTTTGCCTATGGCTCCAATTTATCCAAGGAGCAAATATTTTCTCGATGTCCGGAAGCCGATTATTTGATGACCGGCACTCTCTTTAATTATTCTTGGTTAATTGCTAGGGGAGGTTATGCAAGTGTTAAGCCATCCCTAGACGACTATGTATTGGGTGATATATTTTCTCTGAGTGAGCAAGACATCGAATATTTAGATGTTTGTGAGAGTGTATCTGAGGGTATGTACGATAAAGAAATTCTCAGTATTCAAACTGAAGATGGAGCTTTGGATTGTCTTGTGTATATTGCCACTGATCAACGGGAGGGTAAAACTAAAACGGAGTACATTGGTAGAATAAATGCGGGCATTAAAAGTGCAAATTTACCACGTGATTATGTCAATAAATATATTAGACCTTACATTCCACAAGGCCAATGAATAAGACTGAAGATAAGAATACGCGGTATTATATTGAAATAGATTTAAAAACGCATCAAATCATAAATTACGGTTTTGATCATAAGCTCTCAGAATAGTTGGATAGAGGTAGGCAGAATAACCCCAAAATACACCGACTGTTATTAACAAAAGGTCAATATAACAAATTCGTTAATCGATGTACAATCAATGGTAGCAAGACAACCTAAACCCAGAATACCTCAATTCATTAGCCTTAAGAGAAGGGAGTAAGCGATGGATTCCAATACCATTTTTTTGCTATTTATCTCGCTTTTATTGCTTTCGGCAATGCCAAGTGCTAGTGTCTTAATGGTGGTCTCTCGATCTGTGTCTTCAGGCTTTGTGCATGGCGTAAGCACTTCAGTTGGTATTGTTACTGGCGACATTATTTTTATAGTTGTAGCGCTCTTGGGTCTTTCTTTTGTGGAGGCGACATTGGGTGAATGGTTTTTACTGATTCGCTACCTTGCCGCTTTTTACCTTTGTTGGTTTGGATATCGTTTGTATAAAAAAGACAGAACCGATTCAACAAAAAAATACGCAAAGTCGGAATCTTTAGCCGATAGTTTTTTTGGTGGCTTATTGTTGACATTAGCTGATCAAAAAGCGATTTTTTTCTACTTGGGTTTTTTCCCTGCTTTTATTGATCTATCGCTTATTTCTGCTGTGGATTTGGTGATTATTTTCACCACCACAATAGTTGCGGTGGGTGGTGTAAAGGTGTTTTACGCACTCATTGGTAGCCAGTCTAAAATATTGCTTGAAAACCGATTTATTGAAAAAGCTCTTTATAAATTGGCGGGTGTTGCAATGATTCTTTCGGCAATTTTTCTTTTGCTTTACAGTTATTAATAATATTAGGAGTCGTAAATGAGTAAATGCGCAATTGTAACTGGAGCCGCCAGTGGCATTGGTCGCTCGATTGCGATAGCATTGGCAAATGATAGCTGTGATGTTGTCATTGCCGATATCAATGAAAACGAAGGCATTCAGACAGCCGATGAAGTTGGTGGATTGTTTGTTAAATCGGACCTTACATCTCGTGAATCTTGCCAACAATTAATAGCTCAAGCGGTTGCCAAATACGGATCCGTGGATATTTTGGTGAATAATGCTGGTTTTCAACATGTTTGTCCACTCGAAGAATTTCCTGAAGATAAGTGGGACCAAATGCTAAGTTTAATGTTGACTGCACCATTCTTGCTCACCAAGTATGCCTGGCCTTATATGAAAGATAAACAGTGGGGGAGAGTGGTGAATATTGCTTCAGTGCACAGTTTGATTGCATCACCTTACAAAGTTGCTTATATTTCTGCAAAGCACGGATTATTAGGCTTAACGCGTACGGGCGCTTTGGAAGGTGGGGAGCATGGAATTACAGTTAATGCGCTGTGCCCTGGTTATGTCCGCACGCCATTAGTTGAAGAACAAATTGCCGATCAAGCTAAATCGCACGGTATCAATGAGAACGACGTTGTTGAAAAAATCATGATGAAGTCGAGCGCTATAAAGAAAATGATAGAACCCAATGAAGTGGCTGAACTTGTGCGTTACCTTTGCTCAGATAGTGCTCGCTCAGTAACAGGAGCCAGCTGGACGATTGACTGTGGTTGGACTGCGCAATAAT
>CAWVVS010000178.1:0-2207 GCA_963933655.1 uncultured Candidatus Thioglobus sp.
GGTTGAAAGGCTGCAAACGTAAAACAACAATGCTTGCGATAGGGATTCGTCCGTTCGAATTGTATTTGAAGTTGATTTTCTAATAATAAATAGTGCGCGCTCGAAAGCGTTGTCGTCTAAGTCATCAGCCGCAGCAATAATCAGCTGCTTAATCACAGGCTGTGAATCGCGCGCAGTATTGCCTACATCTGCTTTCTGTGCGTCAACAGGCACATCACGCCAACCAATCAGTGTTTGCCCTTGATTTACGATTGCTTCTTCAAATAATTGAATGCAGTGTGTTCTTTGAGCATCGTCTTGCGGTAAGAATACATTACCAACGCCGTAACGACCTTGCTCGACATTAACACCAAATAGTGATTTGATTTCTTTGGCAAAAAAGCTGTGCGGTATATTGGTTAGAATACCAGCACCATCACCGGTATTGGTCTCACAACCGCAACCACCACGATGATCCATGCGAGTGAGCATTTCTAAAGCATCTAGAGTGATCTGATGAGAAGCTTGTCTCTTAATGTGAGCAATAAAGCCGACACCACAGTTGTCTTTTTCGTTATTTGGGTGGTAAAGCCCCCTCGCCTTTGGCAAATATAGTCGTTTGTTCTTCATAGGTATGCACTAAATTCAATCGTGTATTCATTTGTTTAAGAAGGCCAAATGCGCCTAAAAGGCGTATTGTAGCAGGCATCTTCGGGTAGAATGTTTATAATTTTTCACATCATGATATTAATCATTTCACCTTCCAAGGCGCAAAGTTTTTCAACCACCACTTGTGAAGCGTTTAGCCAAACTCGCCAAATCGAGGATTCTAAAGAGTTGATTGGCATTTTGAAAAGCAAGAGCGAGACTCAAATTTCCAAATTAATGTCTCTGAGTGAAAAGCTGGCAAAACTCAATTTTGATCGATTTCAAAATTTTCAAACGCCATTTACCCTTGAAAACGCCAAGCAAGCAATATTGGCTTTTAAGGGAGATGTCTACAACGGTATTGATGCACCAAGCTTCAGCGAAACTGATTTAGTCTTTGCACAGGACAAGGTTCGTATGCTTTCAGGCCTTTATGGCGTGGTTCGGCCACTGGATTTGATCCAACCTTATCGATTGGAAATGGGCACCAAGCTGGCCAATAATAAAGGCAAAAACCTTTATGACTACTGGGGCTCTAGCATTAGTAAAGTGCTTAATGAAGATGAAGACAAGCTGATTATTAATCTTGCTTCTAATGAGTATTTCAAATCAATCGATAAAAAGTCTCTCAATGCAAATATTCTTAATATTGCCTTTAAAGAGAAAAAAGGCGATGTCTATAAAATTATTGGTATTTTTGCTAAACGTGCCAGAGGGTTAATGGTCAACTACGTTATTCGCAATCGCCTGAATGATGCTGAATTACTTAAGGGTTTTACCGACGAAGGTTATCAATTCTCGAGCCAGTACTCAGACAATTCAACATGGGTTTTTATACGAGGCTAATTCAAACCAGACCAAGGCAAAGCTGTATTGTTTGCTCTGAGCCTGCACGTCATGTCGTTTGTCGGTCTTGCGAGGCTAATTTTTCAAAAACTGAGAAGCGGTGTTTAACTTGTGCAGAGCCCCTGAATCAATCTTTGGATCACTGCGGTAATTGCCTACGTTCATCACCCAATTTTCATCGCGCCTTTACTCTTTATTCCTACGATGGAGTGGTTGCCTTGTTGATCAAAAAAATAAAATATGAGGCGCGGCTTTCCGTCGCCAGTTTTTTTGCTGAAAAACTGGCAAAAAAGATTAATGAAATACAATCTTTTAATGATCACTATGATGCGATTATTCCTATGCCTTTGCATAAAAAACGCCTAAGAGAGCGAGGCTACAATCAAGTCGTTGAGTTGCTTAGACATGTTGATAAAAAAACAGTGATTGACACCAATAGCATTCAACGACTTAAAGCGACAGCACCACTAACGGATCTGTCTTTAAGTGAACGCAAAAAGGAAATTAAGGGCGCTTTCACTCTCATGCAATCGTTGCCCTATACAAGAGTTTTGCTAGTTGATGATGTAATGACAACCGGTAGTAGTTTGAATGAATTAGCCAAAACCATTATAAAAAATACCAGTGTTGAACGTTGCGATGTGCTGACTTTGGCAAGGGCAGAGCATCAATAGCCCCAAAATCATTATTTGCTAAATTTCTAATTCCATCTTGAAATAACATTCATTTGAGCT
>CAWVVS010000179.1:0-2156 GCA_963933655.1 uncultured Candidatus Thioglobus sp.
ATTCTTTACCCACTAGATTTAGAAGGTGCAACACCAGAACAATACCAAGAGTTGCAAAACGATATTGAGAAACAATTTGGTTGCCTCGACGGACTAATTCATAACGCCGCCATTCTAGGCACGATGATGCCAGTTGAGCAATACGACATCAAGCTGTGGTATTCAACCATCCAAATCAACTTGAGTGCCCCCTTTATGTTGACTCAATTTCTCATTCCACTTCTAAATAAAGCCGATGATGCTCGAGTGCTGTTTATTTCAGCAGAACAGGGTAGGCAGGCAAAAGCTTATTGGGGTGCGTATGGCGTGAGTAAATATGCAATAGAGGGTTTTGCTAAAACGCTTTCAGAAGAAGTGGAAAAAACCAATATCAAGGTCAACACGCTTGATCCAGGAAAAATGCAAACAGAACTTCGACGCGCGGCTTATCCTGCAGAAGACTCTAGCACCAATCCATTGCCGAGTGATAAAAGCCCAGCAATTGTTGGTTTAATGGGTTTGGGATGCAAAAATCTTCGAGGGCAGCAACTGCAACTTGAAGACTAATTTTAGCGCTGTAAATCGGGCGTTAAGTGTGGGTGAATGGTTTTAAGGATTGCCTTGTAAGCTTCCCCATTTCCTGCTACAACATTGCCTGTTTCTAGGTATTGATCACGACCTGAGAAGTCACCAATAAAGCCGCCAGCCTCTTTGACCAAAAGAGCACCCGCTGCGATATCCCAATTACTAAGGCCAATTTCCCAGAATCCGTCCATTCGTCCAGCAGCAACATAAGCCAAGTCGAGAGCGGCGGAACCAGCTCGTCTAATGCCAGCAACTTGAGGATGGATCGCCTTGAATGTTTCAAGATAGCAATCTAGGTGCTGTGGATGTTTAAAAGGAAACCCTGTGCCAATCAACGCATGTTCTAGGCCGTTGGTTTTAGTAACGCGTAAGCGTTCATCGTTTAAATATGTACCCTCACCCTTTGATGCATAAAAAAGCTCCTCCTTGAAAGGGTCGTAAACAACGGCATGAGCAGGCACTTTGTTTTCATAAAGTGCAATCGAAATAGCATACTGAGGGTATCCATGAAGAAAATTAGTGGTGCCGTCCAGAGGATCAATAATCCATTGATTTACACCATCACCAAGAATTTCACCACTCTCTTCAGCCAAAATAGAATGTTTTGGAAAGGCTTTTTTAATCTCGTTTATAATTGCACTTTCAGCTGTTTTGTCAACTTCGGTTACAAAGTCATTCGCTGTCTTGTTTTCAATGGTGAGTAGATCAATCTGGTTGTGATACCTGAGGATAACATCACCGGCTGCACGCGCAGCTTTAACTGCAATATTAACGGTAGGATGCATAGTTAGTGAGCCAACAAATGAAAGACACGAATTATACCTTGACCCCCTTTGATAAAGTGAGGATTGTCATGGTCAACACCACCGAACCGGGCAATATTGGAGCAGGCGCTAGAGCAATGAAAAACATGGCTTTATCGCGTCTGTATTTAGTCAACCCCAGTAACTTTCCTTCCGCCGTTGCAACCGCTAGAGCAAGCGGCGCTGATAATCTATTAGCTGAAGCCACGATTTGCACATCGTTACAAGAGGCGCTTGAAGGCGTGCACTTGGTAATTGGTGCAAGCGCCAGACAAAGGGCAATGAAATGGCGCCAATTGGACGTTGTTGACAGTTGTGTGGAAATTCAAAAAACTCTTGAGCACGAAGGTCAAGAAGTGGCTGTGGTTTTTGGCACTGAAAGATCGGGTCTCACTAACGAAGAATTGGATTTGTGCAATATCTTGATGACGATTCCTGGCAACCCCGAGTATTTTTCTCTTAACGTGGCATCAGCAATTCAAGTTTTTGCTTATCAATATTTTGTATGCAGTTCTGAGACAAGCTTTGAATCGAGTGAAAACGCACTCGCAAGCTTTGGCGAATTAGAGGGTTTTTATAAGCACTTAGAACAAGTGCTTGATCATATTGATTATTTTGAGGAAAAACGCCCAAGACCATTATTAATGCGCCGCTTGAGGCGGCTTTTTGGTAGATCCAATCCTGAGAAAGAAGAGGTGGCTATTCTTAGGGGCATTCTTAGAAACATCAAACCTTTTCAGTAATTTAAGCTTTTGCAAAATATAGAAAAAAATCGATATGGACGCCAAA
>CAWVVS010000180.1:0-2132 GCA_963933655.1 uncultured Candidatus Thioglobus sp.
TTTTTACACATTATGTTTGAACTACTTGGTTGCTAACGTTGGCTGAACGGTTCTTTTAACAGCATATAATGAATGACGATAATTAAATTTATTTCAGGAGAAAGTAAGATGAAAACGATGAATTGCCAACAATTGGGTGGTGCGTGTGATAAGTTATTTACGGCCGATAATTTTGATGAAATAGCCGGGATGAGTCAAGCGCACGGCAATGAAATGTTTGAAAGTGGCGATGAAGCCCACTTAAAAGCAATGGGTGAGATGAGTTTACTAATGCAAGATCCTGAAGCGATGCAAAAGTGGTTTGACGGCAAAAGAAAAGAGTTCGACGCCTTACCCGAAGATTAATAACTTTTGAGCGCTGGGAAAACAAGCAACCGACGCTGAAATATCAAATACCTCAGATTTTCTAGCTCATTAAACAATCTCAGCGATAACAAACAGATTGTCACCCATATTGACAATTGAAGGCGCGTGCTTGGTGATGACCATTCCATCTCTATTGGCAAAGTATTCGTGCGGTTTGGCATTGGTTCTATCAATATCATGAATTTTTGCTAATAAATCGCCTGCTTTTACCGTGTCGCCAAGAGCAACAAAAGGCTCTAAAAGGCCGCGATGTTCACAGCAGAGAAACGACCGATCGTCTGGCATGTTTAGCGATACTGTTGGGGTAGGGTTTGGCTTGATTTCACCAGTCATAATGCCGACGTGGATTAAGAGATTGTCGACACCGCGTTTGGCAATTTCCACTGTATATGGTGTGCTGGTGCCACCACCACCGAGCTCGGTGGTAACAAAAGTTTTGCCCATAGACTCCACTTGGGAGTCGTACATGCCGCCAGAATCCAGTTCCAGCATTTTGAGCAAATAAGGGGCACTAAAAGCCTTGGCAGCCGCTTCACAGGTTGCTTCTTGCTCCTTATTGTCCAAGATGTGTGATGCCGCAAAAGGCAGGCAGTCAAGGGTCTTGCCACCAGAGTGCATGTCTAGGGCTATGTCGGCCATTGGCAACAAAGTGCGGCTGAAGTAGTCCGCGATAATTTGGGTAACCGTGCCATCGGGTTTTCCTGGATAGGTGCGGTTCATGTTGATGTCATCGATTGGCGAGACACGATCGCACGATTGAAACGCTGGAAAGTTCATTGCTGGAACGATAATCACTCGACCGGATATATCTGAAATATCACTGCGTCTTGCCAAATTGAACAGCGCAATTGGTCCTTCGTATTCATCACCATGGTTGGCGCCAGTTAGCAAGGCTGTTGGGCCTTCGCCCCTCTTAAACTGGGTGATCGGAATCATAATTGAGCCATAGGCAGAAGTGTTGCTCGAGTACGGGACTTTTAAAAAGCCATGTTGGATGCCTTCTTTATTAAAATCGATTGTCGCAGTTGTAGGGTTGTTTCTCATTGTTTTATTTAATTAGAAGTTGTCTTGGTACGTTGGATAAACATTCGCCACCGTTTTGACCGACACGGATGCTTTCTGTCATCTCAAAGCCCCAGTCGTCAAACCAGATGGCAGGCATAAAGTGGAAAGTCATGTTTTCTTCAAGCACCGTTTTATCCGTTGAACGCAAACTCATTGTACGCTCGCCCCAGTCCGGTGGGTAGCTGAGACCAATTGGGTATCCAACACGGTTGTTTTTTTCATAGCCATATTTTTTAAGTGTTGCGGTAAAGTTGTCGGATATTTCTTCGCAAGCAACACCAGGCTTAAACATTTCTAATGCATTCTCAATGCATTCGCTAATGACCTTTTCGATGTCGATGTATTTTTGTGGCGGCTCACCCAAAAAAAGAGTGCGCGAACAAGGGCAATGATATCGAGCATAGGCGCCAGCTAACTCTAAAAACATGCCTTCGTTGTTTTCAAGTTTTTTATCGTCCCACGTCATATGGCACGCGGCTGCTTCGTCTCCAGCGCCAATCAGTGGCACGAAAGATGTGTAATCACCATAATGACCGTCTTTACCCATGGCGCCCGCATGTAGAATTTCTGCCACGAGTTCGTTTTTTCTCATGCCAGGCTCGGCCACTGCCATTATGCGCTCATACACACCCTCGACAACCTTGCCAGCGCGGCGCATGTAAGTAAGTTCGGTTTCTGACTTCACGGCTCTTTGCCAGTTC
>CAWVVS010000181.1:0-2132 GCA_963933655.1 uncultured Candidatus Thioglobus sp.
GAATTATCTTCAAATGCAAAATAGGGGTACCATCTAAATAGGATTTCAAAATAGACAATCTATCAAACAAGCCACCTTGTTGATTTGGCACTTCGAAAATATTGTGGGTTACTTGGTGCCAACGATCACCTGAATCTTGACTGCGAATAATCGAGCTAATATTTTCAAAATCCGAGCGCTTTGTCCACAACTCACCATCAATTGGAAACGGTGGATAGTCTTTTGTAAACCAAACTGGCGGATTAAATTCATTGCCACTTCTGCTGATAAGTTTTTCACCAGTCCAAAATCCTCGAATACCATCAAATTTTTCACTCATTACCCAACCCACTACATCTTGGGAATCTTCATAAGTTTTTAGTAGAAATATATCAGGTTTATTTGCCAACGAGAGTTGGGATAGTAATAATGCAATAACAAATAATTTAAGTTTGGAAATCATTTTTTGAGATAATTCAAAGACTACTTTCTAAAAAGCCATTCTGTTTAGTTGCTTTATCAAGATCTTGCAATGTCTTTAACAACTCGGCCATTCTCTCAATTGGCATTGAATTGGGTCCGTCGCTCTTGGCGTTGTCAGGATCTGGGTGTGTTTCCATAAACAAGCCAGAAACACCGACAGCTATCGCCGCTCTTGCCAATACAGGCACCATTTCTCTTTGACCGCCTGAGGTTGATCCTTGTCCGCCAGGTTGCTGCACTGAGTGCGTTGCATCAAACACTACCGGGCATCCAGTGGAACGCATACTTGCTAAACCACGCATGTCCGAGACAAGCGTATTGTAACCAAAAGACGTCCCACGATCACAAACCATAATGTGTTGATTGCCAGTTGACTTGGCCTTATCAACTACGTTGTTCATGTCCCAAGGTGCTTGAAACTGTCCTTTTTTAATATTAACCGGCAAGCCTTGCTTGCAAACATTCTGAATAAAATTGGTTTGACGTACCAAAAAAGCAGGTGTTTGCAGTACATCAACCACTGATGCAACTTCATCAAGAGGTGTATCTTCATGCACATCGGTAAGTACTGAAACACCGACTTCGCTCTTTACTTTATCCAGTATTCTTAGGCCTTCAGCAATTCCTAAACCTCGAAAACTATCAGCACTCGTTCTGTTGGCTTTATCAAAAGAAGATTTATAGATAAAATTAATACCCAAATCGGCAGTGACTTGCGCCAAATATGATGCTGTCTCCATTGCTAGAGATTCAGATTCAATCACGCAAGGACCCGCAATTAAGAAAAAGGGTTGGTCGATGGCGGCTTGGAAGTTTAGTAGATTCACCTTAATGCTCAGATCTTTAATACAAGTCCAGATTATACCCATTAGTATAGGTTTCGTAACAACTGAGCTGATGCACTACTTAATACAACTTGGTTTCGTTTAAAATAACCTTTGTTATTTATTCAACCAAATCATGATAACCCAAACGCCAGACATACTTAAAAGAATCGTCAAGCGCAAGCACGAAGAAATCGAAGAATCTATCAAGCGCGTCTCAGTTGAGCGAATGATGGAGCTTGCCAACTTTGGTGATAAGCCAAGAGGCTTTTACAATGCTTTAGTGGCGAAAGCCGAGTGTGGTGAAAGCGCGGTTATCGCAGAGATTAAAAAAGCCTCACCGAGCAAGGGTGTTTTGCGTAAGAATTTTAATCCAGTAGAAATTGCCGAAAGTTACGAACAAGGCGGCGCCTGTTGTCTTTCTATATTGACCGATAGAGATTTTTTCCAAGGCGATCCTCAATACTTAATTAGAGCCAGGGCAGCCGTATCATTGCCGGTGATTCGCAAAGATTTTATTGTTAGGCCATATCAAGTATATGAAGCGCGAGCAATGAGCGCGGACTGCATTTTACTAATTGTCTCTTGCCTTAGCGATAACGAACTCCTAACACTCTATGATTTAGCGACATCGCTCGGCATGGACGTGCTGGTAGAGGTACATGATTTAGCAGAATTAAAACGAGCCCTCACACTGGACTTACCAATGGTTGGTATTAATAATCGCAACCTTCGTACTTTTGAGGTTTCTTTGCAAACAACAATCGATTTGCTCAGTGAAATTAGCGATGACACACTAGTGATTACCGAGTCTGGTATTTTGTCTAGAGAAGATGTTACCTTAAT
>CAWVVS010000182.1:0-2081 GCA_963933655.1 uncultured Candidatus Thioglobus sp.
AGCAAAGGCAGCTAGAAGCCCAAAAAGCATCAGCCTGTTAAAAGAAATTTGTTTCCCCAAAAAACGTCTATCCACAAACCAAATCACGTAGCTGACAACAAAAGCAATAAGAAGTAGTTTAAGAACGGGTGCCATTGAAATAATTTCCTTTATGTATGTCGGACAAAAGAGTTTTGCAAGAGACTTTTAGAGCCTTTATAATTATGCCCTGAAAACAAATAAAACCCCACTATAAAATCTAAAATAGTTTATGCAAAGCTCTCAAATACTCATTGAAAGCTTTCTAATATTTTAACTGCCAATTTCTCATTAATACCACTCACTTTTTGCAATTCATCAAGGCTCGCCTTTTGAATTTCTTGCAGCCCGCCAAAGTGGTTAAGCAACGCTGTTCTTTTATTAGAGCCAATACCCCTCACAGCCTCAAGCGTAGAGGTGTTTCGTTTTTTCGCTCTTTTTTGGCGATGATTTTTTATCGCAAAACGATGCGACTCATCGCGAATATGATTAATTAACAACAATGCGGGATCATGTGGCGGCAAATTAATGCGCTTTACCTTTTCGTCTTCAATAACAATTAAAGTCTCTAGACCGGCTTTTCTACCCTCACCCTTTGCAACACCCACCAATTGAATCGATTCAATGCCAATTGAGTTCATCACCATAATTGCTTGGTTGAGTTGACCTAGACCGCCATCAATAAAAACCACGTTGGGTAGTGGCTTGTCGGCTTGAATGAGCCTAGAATATCGGCGAAAAACAACTTGGCTCATCGCAGCATAGTCATCGCCAGGGGTAATATTATTAATGTTAAATTGACGATACTTCGCTGTTTTAGGAAGACCTTTTTCAAACACTACACAGGAAGCAGTTGTAGCTTCTCCCATGGTGTGACTGATGTCAAAGCACTCCATCCACACGGGCAGTTCATCAAGAGCCAATGTTTTTTGTAAAGATTCAAGTTGTATTTTTTTAGTAAAGCCTGACAACAAGCGCTGTTTGAGTGATTCCTTAGCGTTTAAATGAGCAATCTCCAAAAAATGCTTTTTTTCGACACCAGGCGATTGAATTAATTGAGTCGACAACGCACTCGCAATGAGCTGCTTATCGGATAACTTATGACTAACAAGAATTTGCTTTGGTATTTTCTTACCAAGATAATACAAAGGTAAAAAGGCGCTTAAAACATCACTGCAATCTTTTTCAGACGTATGTTTTGGGAAAAAACTCTCTGATCCTATTTGTTTTCCAGAACGCACAAACAATACTTCAACACAGTGCTTGTTAGACTTCTCAACAACGCAAACCACATCCATATCAGAAGAAAATTGAGATCCGTGTTGCTCCTGAATAGTGCGCAAACCAATTAATTGATCCCTGTAATTAGCTGCCGTTTCAAAATCTTGATCAATAGAAGCTTGTACCATTTTATCTGAAACATCTTTCAACAACTTAGAGCCCTTTCCTTTCAAAAATAGCGCAACCATATCGACATCTTGCTTATACTTCTGGTCAGACACCTTGCCAACACAAGGCCCACTGCAAAGGCCTATCTGATACTCAAGACATGGTCTAGACCTTGCCCGATAATAACTATTAGTACATTGCCTTACTTTGAATATTTTTTTTAAATGCGCTAAGGCGTCCTTCGCTACATAAGCAGAAGGATAAGGGCCAAAATATTGGTTTTCAAGAAGCTTTTTTCCACGATGTAGGCCGAGTCTTGGATGTTTGTCGCCACTGATAAAGATGTAAGGATAGCTCTTTGAGTCTTTGAGCAAAATATTGTATTTGGGCTTGTGCTGCTTGATAAGGTCGTTTTCTAAAAGCAATGCCTCGGTTTCTGTTTTAGTAATAATAACTTCAAAAGTATCGATTTGTCTTTTTAAAATACTCGTCTTGTCGTGAGTCTTTGATTCAGAAAAGTATTGCGAAACTCTATTTTTTAAATTTTTTGCCTTGCCAACATAGATTATTTTTTGCTTGCGATCGAGCATTTTATACACACCTGGCCTGGAGCTCAAATGCTTTAATTTTTCCCCTAATGTTTGCCCTGTCATTTCAATCAGAAATCATTTAAA
>CAWVVS010000183.1:0-2075 GCA_963933655.1 uncultured Candidatus Thioglobus sp.
CGCACGGGCAGCATCAGAAAAATAATAACGAGTAACTAAGTAACCAATAACTACAATTACAGCTATTAACCATTTGTTATAGCCTTTTTTATTAAGAAAAACTCCTGTCGCAACAGTTAGAATTCCTAATGCCAAGGCAACCAACATTTGAATTCCGCCAGCTTCAATTGCTTCAGTAACAGGCTGTTGTGAAACCAGAACTACACTAACACCACCGAGTGCAGCAAAACCCATAATACCTACATTAAAAAGTCCTGCGTAACCCCATTGGATATTGACTCCTAGAGCCATAATAGCTGAAATCAAAGATAAATTAACAATGCCAAGTACTAATGCCCATGATTGATTTAAACCAACAAATAAAAGCACTAACCCCATTACGGCAAAACTAATAATTGCCCTATAAGACTGCCAAACATTATCTAAGTTACTCATCAACTATCACCTTGCCTTTAAATAATCCTGTAGGCTTTATTAGAAGAACAATAATCAATATTACAAAGGATATTGCATATTTATATTCAGTACCAATAAGCTGTACCAATGAAGTTGGGTGCATCGATAGTGGTAACAGGTATATTAAAAATTTCTTGTAGGCATAAGTAAGCAGCGCCTCGGAAAATGCAATCAAAAAAGCACCTGCAATTGCACCAATGGGTGAACCAATACCACCTACAATGACTGAAGCAAAAATTGGCAAAAGCAATAAATGGTATTGTTGAGGAGCAAAGCCTTTATCCAGACCATAAAGTGCTCCAGCTATTGTGGTAAGACCTGCAACCAATAACCAAGTTATTTGAACCATCCTATCTGGGTTAATTCCAGATAAAAGAGCCAACTCTTTATTATCTGAAAAAGCCCTCATGGCTTTACCAGTTTTAGTTTTTTGTAAAAAATAAAATACAAGGGCGACTAGCAATACAGCGATAGTAATCGTTAAAAATTGAGATGTTTTCAGCGCGATTCCCTGTTCAAGACCAGTGAATGCCTTAAACTCTCTTACACTAAAAATAAATCTCTCGCCATCTTCAAATCTTTGTGCACTAGCGCCTAATACAAACCTAACTATGCCACCAGTAATAAACATAACGCCTATTGATGACATTACAATAGTAATTGATTTGGCTTTTATTTTTCGAAAGTGTCGATAGACCAATCTATCCATTGTAAGTAAATAGACTGCCATTCCTATTATGGCGACAGGAATTACTAAGAGAGCAGTTGGGATACCAGTAATTGTCCACCCCCTGCTAATCATATAACCACTTAGCAATATAACAAGCATCGTGCCAAAAGCCATACTATCGCCTTGGGCAAAATTGGAAAATCTCAAAACCGAATAAACCAAAGTTACGGCCAAAGCACCTAACGCGAGCTGTGAACCATACGCAATCGCTGGCAAAATAACAAAATTAGTCAGTAGTGCAAATGCATTAACAATATCTACAGATTCTGAAACCACACTAACCCCCTAAAAATTTCTTTCTAACTTCTGGGTCAGCAATTAATTCCTTGCCTGAGCCAGTATGTTCGTTTCTACCAGAAACTAAAACAAAGCCTTTATCAGCTATATTAAGCGCTTGTTGAGCATTCTGCTCAACCATTAAAACCGCTCTGCCTGAATTTTTCAAATCCAAAATATTGGAAAAAATCTCATCCATAACAATCGGTGACACACCTGCAGTTGGCTCATCTAAAAGCATCACCGTTGGTTGGGTCATCATTGCACGTCCAAAAGCAACTTGTTGTCTTTGACCGCCGGAGAGTTCGCCCGCACTCTGCTTACGTTTTTCATAAAGAATGGGAAATAAGTCATAGATTTCTTGAATTGTATGTTTAATATCGTCGTTTCTCAGAAAGCCGCCCATTTCAAGGTTTTCTTGAACCGTCATCGAAGTAAAAACATTTTTTGTTTGAGGCACAAAAGCCAAACCAAGACTAATGCGCTCTTGGGTAGAAAGATGCGTAATATCTTGACCGTCAAATATAACCGAGCCAGAGCCCGCTTCCAACATGCCTAACAATACTTTCATTGCTGTTGATTTGCCAGCACCATTCGGGCCTACAATGACTGC
>CAWVVS010000184.1:0-2067 GCA_963933655.1 uncultured Candidatus Thioglobus sp.
AGTGATTTGCGTTAAATAATAAGTCAGATTTTGAAAACGTTGAGAAGTGTATAAGTCTAGTAGCAAAATCACAACAATGGCCGACAACAGAAAAATCTCTGGCAGAGCGAAACATAAATCGGCAATATTAAATTGATAATCTATCATAATGTCACCGGTATTTTGGTTGTGAGCGCTTGCTCAAGAAGGTTAACGACTGAGGCATGCATCACTTCAATCACGGGCTGTGGATAAACACCCATAACAAGAACCGCCACAGCAAGTGTTGCCAATATAAAGAATTCTCTAGAATTAATATCGTTCAAAGTGCTGACATCTGAATTCGTCACTGGACCCCAGAATACGCGCTTCACCATCCACAGCGTATATGCCGCACCAATAATAAGCGTGGTTGCTGCTAGGAAGGCGTACCAAAAGTTTGCTTGTAATGCACTGAGGATAACCATGAACTCACCAACAAAGCCTGACGTTCCTGGAAGACCAGCGTTTGCCATCGCGAATAAAACCGCAAAACCGGTGAATTTAGGCATGGAGTTAATGACGCCACCATAGGTTGAAATGTCTCGTGAGTGTAGGCGGTCGTATAGCACGCCAACCACTAAGAACATCGCGGCGGAAATAAAGCCGTGCGAAATCATCTGGATCATCGCACCTTCAAGTCCGAGATAAACACCCTCAAGGCTGCCAATAATATTGCCATCCGTGCCCATTTCAACGATTGAGAATAAAGCAAACACGCCGAGAGTAACAAAACCCATGTGGGAAATTGACGAGTAAGCAATGAGCTTTTTCATGTCTTTTTGCACTAAGGCAACAAATCCAATGTAAACAATTGCAATAAGGGAAAGAACAATCACAACGGTTGCAAACTCTGACGACGCATCTGGCGTGATTGGTAATGAGAAGCGGAAGAAACCGTAGCCACCCATCTTCAGCATGATGGCCGCTAGAATAACCGAACCGCCTGTTGGTGCTTGTACGTGCGCATCGGGCAACCACGTATGCACTGGGAACATTGGCACTTTAACCGCAAAGGCGAGGAAAAATGCCCAGAAAATCCAGCTTTGCTCAATGAGCGTTAAAGGTAAATCATTAAGCGTTGCAAGTGAGAATGAGGCGCCATCACCTTGGATGGTGTACATGTAGATTAAAGATACCAGTAGAAATACCGAACCAAGGAACGTGTAGAGGAAGAACTTAACCGCTGCATAAACACGGTTTTGACCACCCCAAATACCCACAATAAGGAGCATTGGAATGAGTGATGCTTCCCAGAATACGTAGAACAGAATTGCGTCCATTGATGAGAACACGCCAATAATGACGCCCTCCATCATTAGGAAGGCAGCCATGTAGTCTGCAGGTCTGTTTTGAATCACTTCCCAACCAGCAACTATCACTAGGATGGTTGAAAATGTCGTGAGGATAATCAAAGGCATCGATATGCCGTCAATGCCCAGGTGGTAGTTGATGTTAAATTGCGCGATCCACGGTGAATTTTCAACAAACTGCATGGCAGAAGTCGAGGTGTCAAATCCCGTCCAAAGAGTCAAAGACAATGCAAACACCACAACAGAAATGATAACGCTCGCCCATTTCGCAATTTCGCTACGATTATTGCCAATCGCTAAAACCAAGCCGCCGCCTATTACTGGCAGCCAAATCAATATACTGAGTAACGATTCCATACTATGATCCTAGGTCAATAAGTGGGTTGTTGCCTGAAACCAGCACCCAAGTCAAAACGAGCATTAAGCCAATAATCATAAAGAAGGCATAATGATATAAATAGCCCGTTTGTACCGGTCGGATAACCGAGCCAACAAAGCGTGCGAATCGGGCAGAGCCGTTAACCACAAACTGATCAATGATTGCCATGTCTGAAATACGCCACAATATATCACCCAGTTTTCTCGAACCACGAACAAAAACAATTTCGTTGAATCGATCAAAACCGTAAAGCGATTCTAAGACGTAATTGATACGACGGAAGCGCTTTTGAATAGCATCCGCCCACTGCGTGCGATAAAGTGAAAATAACCAAGCTGTAGCAATACCGCCGACCAT
>CAWVVS010000185.1:0-2043 GCA_963933655.1 uncultured Candidatus Thioglobus sp.
CGTACCAGCGTTCTTTAAAGAATATATGACCCGACATTTCACCACCAAGAGCAGCGCCCGTTTCTTTTAGTTTTGCTTTAATAAAGCTGTGCCCAGTGCGTGACATGATGGGCTCACCGCCACGCTCGGCAATGTCTTTAGGCAGGAGAGAAGAGCATTTAACATCAAATACAATTTTTGCGCCTTGGTTGCGGCTAAGTATATCTCTGGCGTAGAGAATCATTTGCCGATCGGCCCAAATAACATTACCTTTGTTATCAATAAGCCCGAGTCTGTCGCCATCGCCGTCAAAGGCAAAGCCCATGTCGGCGCCGGTTTCAATGACTTCCTTAATAAGGTCCTGCAAATTCTCGGGTTTGGATGGATCGGGATGATGATTGGGAAATCGACCATCGACCAAGCAAAAAAGTTTGCTGACTTTAGTGCCTAAAGCTTCAAATAATTTGGGGGCAAGATTACCAGCAACACCATTGCCACAATCAACAACAATATGTAGTTTTTTGTCCAAGCTGATGTCGGCAGTAATGGTGTCTATATAGTCTTGATCGATATTAACTGAAATCGAAGAGCCTGCACCGCTTATAAAATCTTTGTTTATGATTCTTGTGTGCAGTGCTTGAATTTTATCGGCAGCAAGTGTTTCTCCGGCGATCATAATTTTAAAGCCGTTGTATTCTGGTGGATTGTGCGATCCAGTAATCATCACGCCAGAAGTTGCGCCTTTTGTATAAGTAGAAAAGTAAACAAGTGGTGTGGGCACCATACCAATATCAACCACATGACAGCCGCTTTCAATAAGCCCCAATTTAAGTGACTCAAGTAGCATTGGGCCAGAGAGGCGTCCATCTCTACCAACCACAACGCCACGCTCACCCTTGGCAATGGACTCACTGCCAATCGCACGGCCGATTGCCTGAACGACGTCTGGCGTTAGTTCATGCTCGACAATGCCGCGAATATCGTAAGCTTTAAAGATTGAGGGTGATATTTTCATGTTTAAAGCGTAAAGTGATAAAATTATAGATACGATATTTTATCAAACTAACCCTTATTGCAATGCAAGAAGACTTTGAAATTATTGAAATAAAGAACGATTTGATGGTGTTAAAAGCCCAACGACAAGAGGGTTGTAATACTTGCACTTCGAAAGCCACGTGTGGTACTGGCGTCCTATCGGGTTTTTTTGCTGGTTTTTCTGTGTTTAAAAAGCCTTTGCAAAAAGGCGCAAAAGAAGGGGATGTTATCACTCTGGAAATTTCATCAAAAGAACTCTTCTTCCGTGCCTTTCAACTTTATCTGATGCCTTTACTCGCTTTATTTGTAGGCGCAATGCTGTCAAGCCAGTTGTTTCCTGCTAATGACATTATTCAGACATTGGTTGGTCTTAGTGCTTTTGCATTCAGTTTGATCTTCTTAAGGGTTTACTTAAAGTAAACACTGCGGCCATTTATTTGGCATAATACCCACTTTATTTCTTGAAATTAAACCACTGTTAAGTTGAAAATAATTATATGTTAGATAAAGATATTGACCCCCAAGAAACCACTGAATGGCTAGAGGCATTTCGATCGGTTGCACGCTTTGAAGGTGAAGATAGGGCCAAATTTATTCTTAACCAGCTAATGGATATGGCACATGAAGAAGGCATGGATTTGCCTGAAGGTGTCAACACCGCTTATCTCAATTCTATTCCCGTTGAAAAAGAAACCGAATTGGTGGTTAAACACGAAATTGAGCATCGAATAAAATCCATCATTCGCTGGAATGCGATGATTATGGTGGTTAAAGCAAACCAAGTATCCTCCGAGTTGGGTGGTCATATTGCCTCTTTTGCATCCAGCGCAACGCTTTATGAGGTTGGTTTTAATCATTTTTATCGTGGTAATGATGCCGATCAAGGTGCTGACTTAATCTTTTTCCAGGGTCATATTGCTCCTGGCATATATTCTCGAGCATTTTTAGAGGGAAGAATTACTGAAGAGCAAATGCTTAACTTCCGCCAAGAGGCTAACCATCCAGGGTTGTCCTCTTATCCACACCCTT
>CAWVVS010000186.1:0-1991 GCA_963933655.1 uncultured Candidatus Thioglobus sp.
ATGCACGAGTATATTTTTTCGGCAACATCAACAATCATTGGTTTAATGAGTTTGGCTTGTGCCAAGGCCTCATCCAAAGTTGCGTGATAATCGACCGGTTTTTGGCCGTAATAATTCTCTAAAGTGAAATTATGATATTCCATCACCTGTTCTAGCTTTTGAGCGAATAGTGTTTCGTCAAGCAAGTCACCCACTCTAAGTCCGCGTCTTGCTACTTTGTCTTCATAAGCTGGACCAATACCATTACCCGTTGTACCAATAGCAGAAGCTCCACGCTTAGCCTCTCTAGCATTATCAAGAGCAATGTGATAAGGTAATATTAATGGACAACCTGGGCTAACTTTAAGTCTGGATGCAATATTTAAGTTTACACCGTCCAACTCACCCATTTCTTTTAGTAATGCTGTCATTGACAATACGACACCATGACCAATCAAACAATCGACATTTTTTCTCAAGATGCCAGAAGGAATAAGGTGAAGAACAGTTTTTTTGCCATTTATCACCAAAGTATGGCCGGCATTGTGGCCACCTTGAAAGCGAACAACCGCACTTACTTTATCGGTAATCAAATCCACTACTTTGCCTTTGCCTTCATCGCCCCACTGGGTACCGATTATGACCACATTCTTTGCCATACTAATCCTTAATAATCCATTCGTTACCACTCTTAACAATATTAGCGTTGTTAGAGTTTTCTATATCTTGTTTGACAACAACACCACTTGACCTCAACTCTTTAACAAAAGCCTTGAGAGATTCGTCATTCGTATTGGGTGCGCTCAAAATTTTTGGGCTAAATTTAGAGTCAGATTGTTGTTGTATTAAAAATTTTAAATCCAGAGAAAACCCTGTGGCATCCCTTGCAACACCAAATGACTGACTCAACCCATTATAGCGACCGCCCTGTGCTAACGCCTTTGAGAAATCAGCATGATAAGCAGCAAAAACCACACCATTATGATACTCATAAGCTTTAATTTCACCAAGGTCAAACATTAGATCAACCTCTCGATCTATAAATGCCTCGTTCAACTTAATCAAAGAATCAATTGCTTCGAGAGCTTGGGGTAAATCTTCAAAAAGCTGTTTTGCTCTATCAAGGACATCCGCACCACCCTCAAGCGAAATTAAAGCTTTAAATCTCTCAGCCTCTAAAATGTCATTTTGATCAAGAAAAACAGATAAATCTGGAATGGATTTGCGTTTAAAGATATCCCTTAAACTTGCTGTTATTTCAACATCAAGATCAGCAGCCTCCGTAAGAGCGCCAAAAATTGACGTGTCGCCCAAACTGAGTGTCAAACCCTCAATATCTAGAATAGCTAGAGAGGAAATCATCATCTCTATCACTTCAATATCAGCATCAATTCCCTTAAACCCATAGAGTTCAGCACCCGCTTGAATCGGAGAGCGGGAAGTATAAAAGTCATCGGCCTTGGTTTGCAGAATCGCATTGATATAACAATAGCGATTAACACTACCATCCTCTGAAATCTTAGAATCAATCCTTGCGATTTGCGGGGTAATGTCAGCATGAACGCCCAACATCCTACCACTACAAGGGTCTAAAAATTTAAAGGTTTTTTGGTCAACTGAATCCGAGGTTAAGATTAAAGATTCAACGTATTCCACCATTGGGGGTACTACAAGTTCATAACCCCAGCTTTGATACAAATCAAGCAGTCGACGTCGAATCACCTCAAATGACGCTGCCTGTGAGCCGGCAAGCTCATCTATACCTTCAGGCAGTTGCCATTTATTCATTATTTACTTTTTAGTCGGAACTTGGGTTAAAGTGACGGAAAAACTCGCTGTCGGGATTTAACACCAAAATATCGCCTTGTTGTCCAAACGACTTTCTGTAAGACTCTAAAGAGCGATAGAAAGAATAAAACTCGGCGTCTTGGTTGTAAGCCTCGGCATAATTACTGGCAGACTCTGCATCACCTTCACCTCGAATTTTTTCAGAATCCCTGTAAGCATTCGCC
>CAWVVS010000187.1:0-1965 GCA_963933655.1 uncultured Candidatus Thioglobus sp.
CACTTTATTCGTTACTGGCTACTTAGCCTTTACTTTAATCGGTGAATCTGAAGTTATTTTCGACGGCACTTTTGTGCTTGATACGATGGGCTCAACCTTTAAGGTCTTTACCATGGGCTTTGCCATGGTAGCGCTTGTCTATACTCGCCACTACCTAAAAGCTCACGATTTATACAGAGGGGAGTATTTCATCCTTGCCATGCTTTCAGTGCTCGGCATGATGGTTATGATTTCTGCCCATAGTCTGCTGACAATCTACCTTGG
This sequence comes from uncultured Candidatus Thioglobus sp., assembly GCA_963933655.1. Taxonomy (GTDB): domain Bacteria; phylum Pseudomonadota; class Gammaproteobacteria; order PS1; family Pseudothioglobaceae; genus Pseudothioglobus. The sequence continues at coordinate 265 of CAWVVS010000187.1, forward strand.
TCTTGAAATCATGTCGCTGTCTTTGTACACGCTGATTGCCATCGCCAGAGACCGTGCTACAGCCGTTGAAGCGGCGTTAAAATATTTCGTATTGGGCGCCATTGCATCTGGCTTATTGCTTTATGGTATGTCGATGATTTACGGCATTACTGGCGCCTTGGACATTGCCCAAATTGCAGCATTTGCAACGAGCGCAACCTTGGTCTCAGAACAAGTGCTTATTCTTAATTTTGGCCTTGTATTCTTGGTTATTGGTATTGCCTTCAAGCTTGGTGCAGTGCCGTTCCATATGTGGGTGCCAGATGTTTACCAAGGCGCACCAACTTCGGTGACAATGTTCTTATCAACCGTGCCAAAAATTGCTGCTGCAGCGATGTTGGTTCGCTTAATGATTGATGGTCTTGGTGCGATGCAAGCGTATTGGTCCGATCTATTTATGGTGTTGGCGATTCTCTCTATTGCTCTTGGCTCGTTGGTTGCCTTAATGCAATCAAACATCAAGCGTCTATTGGCTTATTCGACGATTTCGCATATTGGCTTTATTCTACTTGGTTTCGCTACTGGCGCTATTGAAGGTTACGGAGCTGCTGCATTCTATGTGTTGGCCTACATTTTGATGAGTTTGGCCGCGTTTGGCTCAATCATCGCTCTTAACAAAAAAGGCTTTGAAGCCGAACAAGTTGCTGACTTTAGAGGTCTTAGTAAACACTCGCCTTGGTTTGCTCTAATCATGCTGGTTGTGATGCTTTCAATGGCTGGCGTACCGCCGTTTATTGGCTTCTACTCTAAGCTATTCATTCTCCAGCAAGTGATCTCTGCGGGCTATATTTACTTAGCCATCACTGCTGTTGTGTTTGCCGTTATCAGTGCTTATTACTATCTTCAAATTATTAAAACAATGTATTTTGATGATGCTGATAAAGAGGTGAGCGTTGCTGCACCATTAGACATGAAAGTGGTTTTATCCATTAACGGCATTCTCATTTTGGTGATTGGTCTTATGCCAAGTTACTGGATGGAATTAGCGATTTCATTGTTCTAAACTCTCATAGCAATAATTTTCAAAATTATTGCTATCAACCCTTTTAGATAACGATTTTTCGCCTTTAAGTGCGGTTAATCAGTGTTTTTAAATTCAGTAAATAAACAACCTAATTTTTTTTCAATATTTCATCTTAAACTGTTTTATTTTTTTGCATATAATTATAAAGAATTCTTTTTAGTTTATTTTAAAGAGGATGGTTTTAATAAATATTTTGTTCAATATTAGGAGAAAGAAATGGAAACAAGTTTGGCGTTAAGTATTATTGGTGGGGTATTGATCCTAGTTGGTGTTTTATTTAATGCAATTCCAAAAGTTGTTAATCAAAAAGTCATGGGAGATCTTGCTGAAGAAGCAGTCAACCCTGCCGCCGCATTACGAACCGTGATTGGTGGATCGGCTTTCGCGATTGGATTTATTGCTCTCTTTTGTCGTAATCTACCCGTAGAACAGGCTACCACCCTTTTGATTGCAATGGCAATTGGTATGATTGTAGTTATGTCAACAATCATATTGATAAAGTTTAGGGGGTTCGCTGATGACATTGCGGTGCCGCCTGTCATCATGTTTATCATTCTAATTGCCATAGCGTTATACGGCGCTGGAGTAGTTGGATAAAACTGATTAATAGCTTAAACCTTACGAGGGACTCAACCCTT
>CAWVVS010000188.1:0-1947 GCA_963933655.1 uncultured Candidatus Thioglobus sp.
TCTTGGCTCAAAAGAGAATTTTGCTTTGATTGAACAATTAGCAGACAAACTTGATGCAGCGGTCGGCGCTTCTAGGGCGGCAGTTGATGCCGGCTTTATCTCAAATGATTATCAAGTTGGTCAAACGGGTAAAGTGGTTGCACCTAAGCTTTATATGGCTGTTGGTATTTCTGGCGCGATTCAGCACTTGGCAGGCATGAAAGACTCTCAAGTGATTGTTGTTATCAACAATGACGGGGATGCACCAATGGCAAGAATGGCTGATTTAGTCTGGAATACAGACTTATTCGGCGCTGTCCAAGAGTTAATCGACAACGCCTAATTAAGCTAAACTTTAATCAATCTTTGAGGCTGATTTAATGGAAAGAGAATCAATTGAATACGATGTTGTTGTTGTCGGTGGCGGACCTGCGGGCCTTGCATCGGCGTGTAAGCTAAAGCAACTAAACCCTAACCTTTCTGTTTGCCTATTAGAAAAAGGCTCGGAAATCGGATCGCACATCATTTCAGGTGCTGTTTTTGAGCCAAAAGCCCTGTTCGATCTTTTTCCAGAAGATGCCAAAGACTGTCCAACGCTTAATAATGTCGTTAAAGGTGATGATGTTTACTTTCTTCGGAGTGGTAGCAAACAAATCAAAATCCCTTCATGGTTAACACCTAAGGGGTTACACAATCATGGTAATTACATCATTTCTTTAGGTGAATTGTGTAAGTGGTTGGGTGAAAAAGCAATGGATTTTGGTGTTGATATTTTTCCAGGATTCCCAGCTGAAAACTACTTAAGTGATGAGAGTGGTCGTATTTGCGGTATTGCAACTGCAGATATGGGCATTGACAAAGAAGGCAATCAAAAAGGTACTTGGGCGCCAGGTATGAACATTTTGGCAAAGCAAACTATTTTTGCTGAAGGCGCTCGTGGTCACATTGGCAAGCAACTTATTAAAAATTTAAATTTAGATGCTGGTAAATCACCACAACATTTTGCTATCGGCTTTAAAGAAATTTGGGAAGTTGAAAATGACAAACACTCTCAGGGTGATGTGCTTCACACAATTGGCTGGCCTTTAACTCAAGGCGCCTCTGGTGGCGGCTATCTCTACCATTTTGATAAAAATCGTATTGCGGTCGGTTTGATTGTTGATCTAAATTACGACAATCCGTACCAAAACCCATTTAAAGAGTTTCAACAGTACAAACTTCATCCACTCGTCAAACAATACTTAGAGGGTGGCAAACGCATCTCTTATGGTGCTCGTGCGATTAGTAAAGGTGGTCTTCATTCATTGGTAAAAATGGATTTTGACGGCGGCATGATCATTGGCTGTAACGCTGGCACACTAAATCCTGGAAAAATCAAGGGTAGCCATTGTGCCTTGCAATCTGGCATATTGGCTGCGGAATATGTCAATAAAGTTTTAAACGAAGAAGTTTGTGATTTTGACGATATGTTCAAATCAAGTGCACTGTATAAAGAGCTTCATCAATCTAGAAACTTTAGTTCAGCGCTTCACAAATTTGGCTTATATATTGGCTCGGCTTATAACTTTATCGAATCCAGTATTTTCCGCAATAAGTTGCCAATCAACATTAAAGATGAGAAGAAAGATTCCGACGTCTTAAAGCTGAGCAACAATGTTAAAGTTAAGGCTTATCCAGCGCCTGATAACAAGTTTACATTTGACATTACCTCGTCATTATTCTTATCTGGCACAAACCATGAAGAGGACCAGCCCATTCACTTGAAATTGAGTGACGCCGGCATTCCACTTGGTGAGAACTTAAGTAAGTACGACGAGCCAGCGCAAAGATTCTGCCCAGCTGGTGTTTATGAGATTATTGAAAAAGAAGGTCAAGACTGTTTTCAAATTAATGCACAGAATTGCCTACATTGCAAAACCTGTGATATTAAAGATCCAGCGCAAAATATCACTTGGGTGCCACCCGAAG
>CAWVVS010000189.1:0-1946 GCA_963933655.1 uncultured Candidatus Thioglobus sp.
ATGAATCCAATCATCTCAATGGAAAACCTATGCAAAACCTACGATACAGGTTTTGAGGCTTTAAAAAATATATCACTCGATATTAAAGAGGGCGAAATTCTCGCCCTTTTGGGACCAAACGGCGCAGGAAAAACAACGCTTATTTCAGCGATATGCGGAATTGTTTCACCGACATCGGGCAGTGTTACCGTTGCTGGCAAAGATATCATTAGTGACTTTCGCCAAACTAGAGAAATGATTGGCTTGGTGCCGCAGGAGTTAACGATTGGTGCATTTGAGACTGTTTGGAGTACTGTAAATTTCAGTCGTGGACTTTTTGGTTGCAAGAAAGATGAGGCTTACCTTGAACAACTGCTGAAGGATCTGTCTCTTTTTGATAAAAAAAATGATGAGTTAAGGGCGCTTTCGGGTGGCATGAAACGCCGAGTACTGATAGCCAAAGCTCTATCACATGAGCCAAAAATATTGTTCCTAGATGAGCCGACTGCAGGTGTTGATGTCGAACTACGAAAAGATATGTGGGCGATTGTGCGCAAGCTTAGAGCTTCAGGTGTGACTATTATTCTAACCACGCACTACATTGAAGAAGCCGAAGAAATTGCGGATAGGGTTGGTATTATTAACAATGGTGAGTTGCTATTGGTAGAAGAGAAGAGTCACTTAATGGCTAGTCTGGGTAAGAAGCAATTAATTCTAGAATTGAATGAAGCCACCACATCAATTCCTGAATTATTGGCAGAGTTTAATTTAGAGCTATCTGCCAAGGGCGACTCCGTTACTTATACGTACGATACGACAGAAGGCGGAGTTAATATTGCCGACGTCATACATGCCATTAGTGAGGCTGGTCTAGTTTTTAATGATTTAAAGATTTCACAAAGTTCGCTTGAGGATATTTTTGTTGATTTAGTAAAGGAGACGGTATGAATTACCGTGCAATCAAAGTCATTTATTTCACTGAAATGACACGCTTTTGGCAAACCTTATTTCAAAGTATTGCCTCACCAGTTATTTCTACAGCGTTGTACTTTATTGTTTTCGGTGCTGCAATTGGTGCGAGTATTGATAATATCGAAGGCATTTCTTATGGTCTCTTTATTGTGCCTGGATTAACCATGCTTTCCATCTTGACGCAAAGCATCTCCAACGCTTCGTTTGGGATATTCTTTCCAAAATTTACCGGTACAATTTATGAAATTCTCTCGGCACCACTTTCATTTTTTGAGGTGTTAATTGGCTATGTCGGTGCTGCGGCTACTAAATCTCTTATTTTGGCTGTCATTATCTTAATCACAGCCAGTTTTTTTGTTGATCTGCGAATTGATCATCCTATATGGATGCTGTCTTTCCTTGTGCTTACATGCATTACTTTCAGTTTGTTTGGTTTTATTATTGGCTTGTGGGCAGGCAACTTCGAGAAATTACAAGTTGTTCCTTTATTAATTATTACACCTTTGGTTTTCCTAGGTGGTAGTTTCTACTCCATTAGTATGCTGCCAGAATTTTGGCAAAAAGTCACTTTGTTCAATCCGGTGTTGTATTTAGTGAGTGGGTTTCGTTGGAGTTTCTTTGAGGTAAGTGACGTTAGTATCGGCACTAGTTTAGCAATGATTCTGGTGTTTTTAAGCGTCTGCATGGCTCTAGTTGCATGGATGTTTAAAACAGGTTACAGATTAAAGCAGTAAACGATGCAATCCAATGCAGAAACTGTGGATGATTATTTATCTGAAATTCCCGCAGATAGACGCGAGGGTTTTTTCGCATTAAGACAAACAATATTAGACAACATCCCCAAAGGCTTTATTGAGCAGATAAGCTATGGCATGATTGGTTATGTTGTACCTCATAATTTGTATCCAGAGGGTTACCACTGCAATCCAAAACTACCTCTGCCGTTTGTCAATATTGCTTCTCAAAAGAATTTTATCGCCCTTTATCATATGGGA
>CAWVVS010000190.1:0-1895 GCA_963933655.1 uncultured Candidatus Thioglobus sp.
CTGTAACCGAATAACCGCCACCGATAAGACCACGAAGACCCGGTAGTGCTGAAAGTCCTGTTCCCAACCAATGAATTTTTGCCATTTTGTCTCTTTTAGTGATTTAAATTGGCGCTAATAACAAACAAGCCTAATCGAACACAGCTCGGCGAATAGCCTCTAATCCTTTTCTCAGCGTCGCTTCATCTTTTGCATAGTTGATACGAATACACTGATCTTTATGCCGCCAGTTGTCATCCATTCCCATAAAGAAATTATGCCCAGGAATGATGTAGACTTTGTCTTTTTTAAGTTGTTGATAAAGCGCTTCTGAGGTGATTGATAACTTTGGCAGCCAAAGCCACATAAAAAAGGCGCCCTCGAGCTTATGCAAATATATTTCAGAGTCGGCAAAAATCTCATTAAAAAGTTTAATAGCTGTCTTGGCTTTATCCAGATAAAAAGGCTTGATCACTGTGTCGCACAAATGCAAGAGTTCCTGGTCTTTAATCATTCGAGTAAGAAGTGTTGGACCGACACTGCCGGGCGCTAATACCATGATACCGCTCATGCGACTCACGGCTTCAATATAAGGCGCGCTGGAAATAACAATGCCTGTTCTAATGCCAGGCAAACCAAGCTTAGAGAGCGACATACATAGAATCATGTTGGCATTCCATTTAAGCTGTGCGTCGGCATAAATAGCCCCTGGAAATGGTTGGCCGTAAGCATTATCAACGATCAATGGCACGTTGTACTCTTTCGCAATCGCGTCTAATTGATCCAACTCTTCATCCGTAATAACATTGCCCGTCGGATTGGTTGGTCGTGAGACGCAAATCGCACCGATGTTTCCCATTTTGATTGTGGAAATCAATTTTTGAAAATTAATTTGATACTTAAATTGTTTGTTCTCAAGCATTTGAATATCAGGCTTAACCGAAACAAACATCTCTTCCGTAATGCCTTGGTCAGCATAACCAATATATTCAGGGACTAACGGCAATAAAATCTTCTTTTGACTGCCATCGGGCATGTCGCCCGCAAATAAATTAAATAAATAGAAAAAACTGCTCTGCGAACCGTTGGTAATAGCGATATTGCTTTCAGTCAATGACCAATCAAAATTCTTATTCAGTAATTCAACCAAAGCCTTAATAAAAGCGTCATTGCCACGCGGAGCGTCATACAAGCCGAGCATTTGGTCGACATCCGAGCTTGCAATGAGCTTTTGCAATTCATCAACAAAAATATCGTGTGCCTCAGGGATTAGGGCGGGATTACCGCCACCGAGCATAACCATGTCTGGATCACCGCTGTGTTTGGCCTTGCCAAGATCATCCATTAATTGGGAGATGCCGCTGTTGCGGGTGAATTTTTCACCAAAAATCGAATAATTCATAGTCATTAAGTTGCTAAATAATCAACTAGGAGTAAAGACCAAATTATATAGAAAAGCCAGTCATTTGACATGGCATTGGCGCCCATCCAAAGTGTTTACCCAAGTGCCACTCCAAAAACGCCAATCAACATAATTAGCACACCCCATAGTTTCAAAGGGTAGGCTTTTTCTTTTAAAACGAGAATACCCAATGCAACGCCTAACGGAATGCTCAGGCGATGGAAAGCAACGACGTAACTAACATTTTCAACAAAAGCAAGCGCCACCAAAATCAAGGTGCCGGATAAATGAATACCAATGCCTGCAATAACCGCATGCCACTTATTGAAACACATGACTTGATAAAAGTCTTTACGGCTTTTTTTACGAATGACAACAAATAATGCCAACCACAAAGAAGTTATGATAGCTTCCAAGCCAGCATACAAAATAGACATCGATGTATTATCGATAGCCAATTGATTATTGTTTCGAAAGTATCGCAAAGCCTCATCATCCACCAGCGCATAACCCG
>CAWVVS010000191.1:0-1847 GCA_963933655.1 uncultured Candidatus Thioglobus sp.
GATATTGGCTTCAGAAAGCTTATTTTTGCCCTGTAAAGCCTTGAAACTATTAGAAAGACGATCGCTTAAATTATCAAACATTATGTTCTTATTGGGCAAAATATCGTATTATATAGCTTTTGTATTATTGATAGTAATTGATGCCCTTTTTGACCATCCTTCCCTTTGTTGCATATCTGCTAGTAGCTTTACTTCTAACACGTTACTATACCCAAGGTAGCGAAACCCATCAACACAAGAGATTGGCTAACATTCTGCTTTTATTAGCCAGTGCTTCTCATGCGTACTTATTAAGTGATTTATGGCAATCCAGTGGCGTTTTCTTTGGTCTTGCGAGTAGCATTTCTTTTGTTTCTTGGGTGGTTGCAACTCTTTTATTTGTGACATCCTTTAGTAAGCCAATTCACGCTCTCGGCATTATCGTTTACCCACTTGCAGCCCTCGCGCTTTTATTTTCACTGGCTTTCCCTGATGCGCAAAACAAGTTGATAGAGGTTTCTATTGCTGCACACGTTTTCCTCTCAATTAGCGCCTACGCTCTTCTTGCGATAGCTGTATGTCAATCGGTCATGCTGAACATTCAAGAGAGGCTTCTACACGAACATCAAATTAATACTTTTATCAATAAATTACCGCCGCTACAAACAATGGAAGACTTTTTATTCCAAACTTTAAAAATGGGCTGTTTTTTATTGACCCTTTCTTTGGTTTCTGGGTTTATATTTATTGACGATTTCTTTTCACAACAACTCACCGCAAAAACACTTTTATCTCTGATTGCCTGGGCGATTTTTGTTGGCCTGGTGATTGGTCACAAAGTATTCGGCTGGCGTGGAAAACAAGCTAGACTAGCTACACAAATTGGCTTTGCAGTTCTTGTTTTAGCCTATTTCGGGACTAAGTTTGTTTTAGAGAGACTACTAAACTAAATCGATTCTTAATAACCAATATATACTTATGTCAAATACTCTTACTGGTGAGTGCCTCTGTGGCGCGGTTTCTTGGAAAATGCACGGACCTTTTGAATTCTTCGGTATGTGTCAATGCTCTCGCTGTCGCAAAGTTACGGGTGCCGCCTTTGCGACCAATCTTTTTGTTAAACCAGACCAATTTTTTTGGCAATCTGGCGAAAATAATCGTAACGAATACCTTCTTTCACCACCAAATACGTTTGGAAATGCCTGCTGTAAAACTTGTGGATCAAGGGTACCAAGAAAAACTGCTCGTAGTCTAATCTTGATTCCATTGGGTAGTACAATGGAGTTGCCAGATATTGAGCCCACGTTAGTTTGTTCAGAGGATCACACCGCTTGGTTTGATGGTCTCAAATCAATAATAAAGAGTTAATTAACCATTAGTCAATGTGGAGCACTGCAAGAAATGCCTCTTGCGGAATATCCACTCGACCAATAGAGCGCATCCGTTTTTTACCCTTCTTTTGCTTTTCTAATAGCTTGCGCTTTCTTGAAATATCTCCACCATAACATTTAGCGGTTACGTTTTTTCGCAGCGCTTTAACGTTAGTTCGGGAGATGATTTTTGATCCAATACAAGCCTGAATAGCTACATCAAACATTTGTCTAGGAATGAGCTCTTTCATCTTCGCCGCAATCTCACGACCCTTGTAAACAGAGTTGTCGCGGTGAATGATCAAAGCCAAAGCATCAACCGGCTCATCATTAATGAGAATATCCAGTCGAATTAAATCGGCTGGTTGATAGCGCTCAAAATGATAATCCATTGAAGCGAATCCTCGAGAAACAGACTTTAATCGATCGAAGAAATCGAGCACCACTTCATTGAGAGGAAGTTCATAAACAATGGAAACTTGACGACCCATATATTGA
>CAWVVS010000192.1:0-1816 GCA_963933655.1 uncultured Candidatus Thioglobus sp.
AAGCTATAAACTACCTTAGTTTCAACGTAGATTAGCCAGTAGATAAAAAATATCATCACCCAATATGGTGCGGCACTCTGAATCATTTCTGGTAAAGAAATAACACTCAAAAATGTAGAAATTAATGTCAGTTTAAAAAGTAATATGAGCGGCCTTTGTCTAATCATAAAGGCTCCGAAACAACAAGCACAAATTCTAATTCATTCATATTTTCAAATGGTTTTAATTTTATCCATAAGAATGCTTCGTCCAGTGGTGCACTTATCTCAATAACCTTGCCGACAGGATAGCCCGCAGGATACGACCCTCCAATACTACTAGTGACAAAAGTATCACCCAATTTAACATCGGCATCAAATGTCATAAATTCTACCTTCATGCCACCTTCATTTGAAGCAATACCTTTGGTGATGCCTCGCGCCCCATTACGGACATTCTTCACAGGAATGTGTTGAGTAGGATCGGTTGCTAATTGAACTGTGGCATACAATGGCGTCGATTGGATAATCTGACCAACAACACCGTTTGCACCAACTACAATTTGTGTTGATAGAATATCGTCATTACTGCCTTTGTTAATCACCAGCTGTTTTTTAAGTCGAGATTGTGAGATAGACATAATCCGAGCTAACTTAACAGTATTTTTCGGCAAGGCATAACTGACATCAATAAGATGACTGATTTTTTGATTTTCTAAAACAAGATTGTTATAGATTTGCAGCTTTGCTTTGAGTTCTAATAGTTCATTAGTGAGCTGTCCATTCTCGATAATGAGATGCTCGATATTGCTGCCCTTGTCGCTTACCCAATTCATCATTTGACCCGGCAAGTCAACCAGAAAATAAATAGGCGACAATAGAGCAGTGCTATTGCGTTTTAGATTATCTAAATATGAAAAACGAGCATCCAGTACAATTAGAATAATTGCGATTAAGGCCGGAACAAGGGGTTTTAAAAGTCGCATAATGAGTCTTATCGACTACTCTGCGGCTAAAAATCCCATATTGTGTTTGTTGATCATATCGAGCGCAATGCCGCCACCGCGAGCAACACAAGTCAGTGGATCGTCAGCGATACTGACCGGCAGGTTGGTCTCGCTATTAATTAATTTATCAAGACCTTCTAACAATGCACCGCCGCCAGTAATGACTAAGCCATTTTGGGCAATATCTGAAGACAATTCAGGTGGTGTTTGCTCCAATGCTGTTCGCACAGCATTAATAATCATAGATAAAGGTTCGGCGAGGGCCTCAAGGATTTCAGCATTTGTTACTTCAAAGCTGACTGGGATGCCCTTGGCAACATCACGACCTCTAAATTCAATTTTCTTTACAACTTTTGATGGGAAGGCTGAACCAACTTCTTCTTTGATTTGTTCAGCGGTTGCTTCGCCAATAATAATGCCGTGCGCACGCCTAACGAATTTAACAATGGTGTCATCGAAAACATCGCCGCCAATTCTGATGGAGTCTGAATATACGATGCCGTTTAGGGACATAATTGCAATTTCAGTGGTACCACCACCCACATCAATCACCATCGCACCTGATGGCATGTCAATTGCCATACCCGCACCAAGAGCGGCAGCCATTGGCTCTTCAATAAGGAAAACATCGCGTGCACCAGCACCAATTGCACTTTCTTTAATTGCGCGACGCTCAACTTGAGTAGCGCCACAGGGCACACAAATGAGTACTTTTGGGCTCGGTGAGAAAAAACCCGATTTGAGAACTTTGCGCATAAAGTACTGCAGCATTTTTTCTGTCACCTTAAAATCTGCAATCACACCGTCTTTCATTGGTCGAATGGCTTCAAT
>CAWVVS010000193.1:0-1814 GCA_963933655.1 uncultured Candidatus Thioglobus sp.
CACATGACCACTAACCAAATGACCGTCAATACCTTGATTGAGCCTTAAAGCCCTCTCAAGATTAACCTTATCACGGGTCTGAAGATTAGCAAAAATAGAACAATCTAACGTTTCCTGAGAAACGTCGGCTGAGAAGCTGTTGTTTGTTAATTCCACCGCAGTCAAACAAACGCCATTAACTGCAATGCTATCACCAATTTTTGCATCATTTAATCCAAGAGTATTTGACTCAAAAACAAAACGTGCGCCCTTCTCAGAAACCCTTACATCTTGAATTGTTCCAACGTCTTGAATGATTCCGGTAAACATGAGTAAATAAGAAGCTATTGGCTAAAGTAAAGTAATGGCGGATTTTACGCTAAATAAAAATACAAGAGCGATTAAGGCTTGTCATCCAAAGTGGCACAAACACTTGCGCCAAACAGAATAATTGCCCAAGCTATGTACACCCAAAACAACGTCAGCATTAATGTGGATAACGCCCCATAAATAATCTCCAGATGACTAAAGATTTGTAAATAACTGTAGATTGAAACTTTTACAATCTCAAGTAGAAATGCTGAAAAAATGCCTGCAATTAGTGCGTTTGTATAGCGAACTTTGCATAAAGGAACTAGATAATATATTAAACTTAATCCCAAGCACGATAACAAAAATGCTGCCAAATAAGGGCCTATAACAGATTGCGCTAAAGGAGTGAACAATTCCATTGCCAATAAGTATGAACTGAATATCAGTGAAGTACCTAGCAAAATAGGACCAATAAACAACACCAATAAATAAGACACAATGCTACTCAACCAATTGCGCCTTGGCTCGTGGTTCCAAATCATGTTAATTCGCTGGTCTATCTCGTACAGCAAGATTGAACCTGTAACCACGAAAAAAGCGAAACTTTTAAGTTGGAGTTTTTGCGCTTGATTTACAAATTGCAGTAAATAAGTTTTGATTTGATCGGCATTATGTGGCAATACTTGCTGTAACAAGTATTGTTCAAGCTGAGGTTGATATTCTGCAAAATAATCGCTCAGCGAAAAAATGCTTAAACCAAGTGCTAGCGCAGGAATAAAGGCGAATATTGTGCTAAAGGAAAGTATACCGGCCGAATCCATCCCCTGTCGGTTGATAAATCTTTTGGCGGCAGCAAATAACATCTATTTTTGGCTTAGCAAGTATTCCTCATAGTTTCCTGAGAAGTAGTGCGCCCCATCCTCTTTCAGTTCAATGATGCGAGTAGATAAAGAAGAAACAAACTCTCTATCATGACTTACAAAGATCAGTGTACCCTCATAATTATCAAGCGCGAGATTAAGTGCCTCGATCGACTCCATGTCTAGGTGATTGGTTGGTTCGTCCATCAAAAGAATATTTGGTTTTTGCAACATCAACCTGCCAAAAAGCATTCTGCCTTTTTCGCCACCAGAAAGTGATTTAACACTTTTCATTACATCCTCTTTTCCAAACAACATCTTACCAAGAACACCGCGCATCACTTGTATATCATCCTTTTCACTCTTAAATTGACTCATCCAGTCAAGCACTGTCATGTTTTTCTCAAAATCAGCGCTGTTATCTTGGGCGTAATAACCAATATTGGCATTTTCACTCCACTTTACCATGCCACTTTCAGGCGCATGTTCGCCCATCAGTGTACGCAAGAGTGTCGTTTTACCGATACCATTTTGACCAATAATCGCCACCCTTTCACCAGTCTCGATCAATAAATTGATATCGTTAAGCACTTTTAGATCGCCAAAACTCTTAGAAAGATTTTTAATTTCTAACACATTGCGAAACAGTGACTTGGTTTGGTT
>CAWVVS010000194.1:0-1804 GCA_963933655.1 uncultured Candidatus Thioglobus sp.
ATGGCCAAATTAAGCTGCCCACCTCACTTGAAATCTTATTAACAGTTAATGACACTTTTCAAACAAGCTTAATGTTTATCAAATAAAGTGCCATAACCCAATTTTATTCGGAATGTGCCAATCGATTAAATTTTTGTTGCTGATAATCGGCATCACCAAATGTGGTGTTAATCATCATCAGTCGCTTAACGTAATGACCTACATCAAGCTCATCGGTTATACCCATACCGCCATGTAATTGAATAGCTTCATCACCAATCAGCTTTCCGTTACGACCAATCATCACTTTCAATGCAGCAATGTTTTTAGCCAAATCGTCTGCGCCACTTTCTGCTGCACATACTGCACGATACAACATTGACTTAGCTTGCTCACCAGCCATAAACATATCAACCATACGGTGTTGCAGAGCTTGGAAACTACTAATAGCCACACCAAATTGTTGTCGTGTTTTGGTATATTCAATAGTAGTAGTATTGAGTCTTTGCATAATGCCCATGGCTTCTGCACACAAAGCGATAATGACATCACCAACGACAGATTCAATCAGTGTGTAACCCTGGTCGACGTTACCTAGAATATGATCGGCGGCAACGCGCACATCGGTAAGCTTGATATTAGCGACCAATTGTCCGTCCATCAGGCGATAAGAGGTGCGTTCTACGCCTGGTGCGTCGGTATCAATCAGAAACAGTGTAATACCTGCTTCGTCACACTGGTCACCTGACGTTCTAGCAGATACAACCACTTTATTTGCAGCCATACCGTTGGATACCACTGTCTTTTCACCGTTAAGGACAAAATTATCGCCATCACGTTTGGCTTGTGTCTTCACGTCAGCCAACTCAAAACGACTTTGACGCTCTAAGTAGCCAAATGCACCTTGTAGTGAGCCATCGATAATTTTTTCAATATTGGCGTTTTGTAGGTCTGCGTTACCACTTTTATTCAACAAGCCACCAAACATTAATACTGTTGCCACAAAGGGCTCAACCACGAGACCTTTACCCATCTCTTCCATCACAGCCATTACGTCGGTCGCACCACCACCAAAACCACCATGAGCTTCGTCGAAGGGAATGGAAAGCCAACCAAGTTCAGCAAACATTTGCCAGTTTTTAGGGTTAAAACCTAAGTCACTGGCAGCATTAGCACGACGGCTATCAAAGTCATATTCGTCTCGCACAAAGCGCTCGACACTGTCTTTGAGCATGTTTTGTTCTTCAGATAAATTAAAATTCATAATTAAAGGCCCAGTACGTATTTGGCAGTAATGTTTTTCTGTACTTCGTTTGAACCACCGTAAATTGTGGCGGCTCGTCCGTACATATAAGCTTGTCTTGCAGAGTGTCCAAAGGCATGGCCGATAGATTCTTCAGTATCTTCGCCGTGGATCACACCACTGTAATAACCGGCTAAATCCATATACATCTGCTGAATGGCTTGTTGAATTTCAGTACCTTTGATTTTTAACAGTGAAGACTCCACACCCGGCCCTTTGCCGTCTGCTGTTGAAGCCAACACACGTAGCTCTGTATATTCTAGGGCCATCAATTCAATTTCAGTATTCGAGAGACGATTCTGGAACTGGGTGTCTTCACTTAGAGGACGTCCGCCGCTCACTTCTTGAGCGAGTAATTCGCGCAGCTCGCGCAACTTACGTTTAGAATCGGCAACGGCTGCAATTGAAGTACGTTCGTGAGCCAGCAAAGCCTTAGCATAAGTCCAGCCTTTTCCTTCCTCACCAATACGATTAGCAGTAGGAACACGGACATTATCAAAAACAACTTCATTAAGACTGTGG
>CAWVVS010000195.1:0-1801 GCA_963933655.1 uncultured Candidatus Thioglobus sp.
TTACTCAACGTAGCCCAAACCATGCCGCACTTCTCGTACTTGGTGCCAGTGGTTGTATTTTTTGGTATTGGCGACCATGCGGGTGCAATTGCAACTATTATTTTTGCAACGCCACCAATGATTCGCTTAACCATACTTGGACTTAAAAAAGTGCCACCCGAAGTTCTTGAGGCGGGCATGATGAATGGTTGTAAGGATTACCAGTTACTATTTAAAGTATTAATACCAACAGCAAGATACGATATCTTACTTGGTGTTAACCAAGTGATTATGCAAGTCTTAGCAATGGCGGTAATTGCCTCTCTAATTGGCGCAAAAGGCTTGGGTTTTAATCTATTGCTTGCTCTAAACCAACTTCGAGTTGGTCAGGCGCTTGAACTGGGCATTTGTATTGTAGTGATAGCCGTGGTTCTTGATAAATTATCGTTAGCATGGGCCAATAAGCAAACGGATTATTTTGCCGATCTATCTTTTATTGAGAGAAACAAGACCATCCTACTATTTGGTGCTGTGTTCTTTGTGGCTTGTTTATTGGCTTGGTTTGGCGGTTGGTTATTTGCTGACAGCGCCAACGGCATTAATTATCTATACTCAATACCACATAACAAAGGTATTACTACCGAACCTTTTTGGCAAGCAGGCGTTGATTGGATGGTTCTCAATTGGACAACAGATATAAAAATATTCAATAAGTGGCTTCTAGTTGAAATTTTGATGCCAATGAAAGCATCTTTTCTAGCGATGCCAGCAATAGCAACTTTTGTCCTTACGATGGGAATTGGCTATATTATCGGCGGAATTCGTTCTTCGATTGTTATTGGCTTTTTCATGTTATTTATCGCTTTAACGCCATGGTGGGAAAGGGCGCTTATAACAATGTATATGATAACTTTTGCAGTTATTGGCTCCGTGATCATCGGTACGATTGTTGGAGCATTATGCGTACAAAATAAAACGGCTACCAAGGCTATTCTGCTGGTTTGTGATACCTTCCAAACACTACCATCATTCATTTACTTGATTCCAGTCATCATGCTTTTTGGTATTAACGATACTGCGGTATTGATTGCAGTAATGGTTTATGCAGTGATTCCGCCTACTCGATATACGGTAGAAGGTCTTCGAAATGTACCAGAAACGCTAATCGAGGCCGGCGACATGTCTGGCGCTACCAAGCTTCAACGAATGATCAGAATTGAGTTTCCACTTGCCTTTCCACATATTATGTTAGGTGTCAATCAGTGTGTTGTTTTTGCACTGTTTATGGTGATTATCGGTGCCTTTATTGGTACAGATGACTTGGGTCAATTTATTTTGAAAGCCTTATCTGATGGAGACGGTATTGGTAGTGGTTTAATGCTGGGCTTGTGTGTGGCCTTTATCGGTCTTGCAATTGATCACTTAATTAATATTTGGGCTCTAAAGAGAAAAGAAGATCTAGGAATCGCTTAATTTATTTGTGTATTCTTCGAATGCGGAGTACGGACCCCATACTCCGCATTTTTTTAATCAATACTTCTACTCCCTGTGGTCATTCACCGTCTTGATAATGGAAAATTAATTAGTGATGTTGTTTTTGATGTCGCTAAAGACAAAGCCCGTGCAAAGACCTCTACTCGGTGCAGTGTAGAACTAATGACGATTGTAACTCTATTAGAAAATTCTGCTCTCGCTTAGATGGCTAAATTTTAAAGATTAGTTAATGCAAGTTGCATGGCTTGCCATACGTATTAAAGTTTGATCGCAATATTTTTTGTACGTACGTAGTTGTAGAATGCCTCAACGCCTTTTTCGCGGCCAA
>CAWVVS010000196.1:0-1793 GCA_963933655.1 uncultured Candidatus Thioglobus sp.
CAAAAAGCACTCGCCAGTTTGGCGCATAAACACACCACTTTGGTGATTGCTCATCGCCTCTCAACCATCGTTGATGCCGATCAAATTATTGTCCTTGGCGAGGGTGGAATTCAGGAGCAAGGCACACATCAGCAACTGCTTGATCTTAATGGCCAATATGCGAGACTTTGGCACATACAAGTTAATAAACAAACTTAGACGCAGCTGAGTTCTGTTGTTGAATAATTAAAGGATTTCAGCTCCTCTTAAAAAATATTGGAAATTTTCTCTCTAGGGCACTGTGGGAGCTAAAAACAAGAAAAACTCCCCTTAAAACGTTCAAAAATAGGCTATTTATGCCCTTTTTGATTGAATAATGATCATTTGATTGACCGTCACTCAAAATTTCTGAAATTTTGAATATGACTACTGAATTAATCAAAAACTGGCTTTGAAAAGCCAGGCGAACATTCTATAATTCGCTTATGAAATTTGAATTAGCTAAGACTGATAATAAAGCCCGTTTGGGAAAGATGACTTTTGAGCGAGGCGAAGTCAACACGCCTGCTTTTATGCCTGTTGGCACGTACGGCACAGTTAAAGCGATGACGGTTGAAGAGGTTAAAGAGCTAGGTGCTGAAATTATTCTTGGTAATACTTTCCATTTATCAATAACACCGGGCACCAATGTTATTGAAGCGCATGGCGATCTGCACGATTTTATGAATTGGCAGGGGCCAATTCTTACCGATTCTGGCGGTTTTCAGGTGTTTAGTTTGGGGCATATTCGTAAAATCAGTGAAAAGGGCGTGTCTTTTCGCTCACCAAGAGATGGTGCTAAAATATTTATGGGACCAGAAGAATCGATGCAAATTCAGCGGAAATTGGGCGCTGACATCGTTATGATATTTGACGAGTGCATTGCTTATCCAAGTGAAAAGTCTGAGGTTGATCAGTCCATGCAGCTATCCTTACGCTGGGCGAAGCGTTCTAAAGAGGAGCATAAAAGGCTTGATAACGAAAGTGCTTTGTTCGGTATTGTGCAGGGTGGTATGCATGAAGATTTAAGGCGTCAATCCGTTGAAGCTCTGGTAGAAATTGGCTTTGACGGTTATGCAATTGGCGGGCTTTCTGTGGGCGAACCAAAAGAAGAAATGATTAATGTTTTGGAGTATTTACCCGATGTAATGCCTGCTGATAAACCACGTTATTTGATGGGTGTTGGAACGCCAAGCGATTTAGTTGAAGGTGTTGCTAGAGGTATTGACATGTTTGACTGCGTGATGCCCTCGCGTAATGCTAGAAACGGTTATTTATTTACCTCAACAGGCACTGTTAAAATTCGCAACGCCAAACACAAAATGGATACAAGACCACTTGATATAAATTGTGAATGCTCGACTTGTCAGAATTACTCGAGAGCATATTTACATCACTTGCAAAAAACCAACGAAATTTTAGGCTCACGACTCAACACTATGCATAATTTACATTATTATCAACATTTAATGGCATCCATGAGAGAAGCGATTAAGAATGATACATTTGAAGATTTTCGAGCTGAATTTCACGCTCAACAAGCCTCAAGTAATTAGCTATTCAACTGGCTCTAGTGTTGTTACTGGATTTTTAGTAAAGTAAACATCCAAAACAGCTTTGGCAATCGGTGCGGCTTCTGAGCTACCACTGCCGGCATTTTCAACAATGATTGCTATTGCCACTTGCGGTTTTGTAATCGGCGCAAATCCGGTAAATAGGGCGTGGTCTCTGAGTTTTTCTTCGTATTTTTCAGCAATGTATGTTTCTTCAGGATC
>CAWVVS010000197.1:0-1789 GCA_963933655.1 uncultured Candidatus Thioglobus sp.
TTCTGGTGCATTGGGTCGCCGATTACTCACACTTGTCTCCACCATTATGAAATCTGGCAGCAACACGCCAATTGTTGCGCCGGATGTTTTTCTACTCGATGCCTTACTAGTAATGAGTGAAAAAGCGCTGGGCATGGTACTGATTGCCGATAACGATAACACTCTACTCGGAATTTTTACTGACGGTGATTTACGCCGTGTGTTGGAGAAAAACACAAGCTTAAAGAATCTTTCAATTAGCGAAGTCATGACAAAAAATTGCAAATCCATTGGACCAGATAAGCCAGCAATAGCTGCTTTTGAGGTGATGGATGAACATAACTTAAACTCCCTACCAGTCGTTAATGACAATGATAAGATTGTTGGTGCGATCAATATGCACACATTGATGCAATCAAAAATCGTTTAAACCCCGTTACCAAAAAATGAATATACAAAAACTATTGCTTGGCATTCAAGATACTGAGATTTCAATCAATATTAGCGGACTTTCTCTCAATACTGATAGCCTCGCACCGGGGGAAGCATTTGTTGCCCTTCAAGGCGAAAATAGTCATGGTGGTGACTATGTAGAACAAGCTATTGACAAAGGTTGTGTTGTTATTCTTAGTGAGGGTCGCGACATAGAATGCGCAGTTCCCTGCATACGAATTGACAACTTAAACAAACACTTATCAACCCTCGCACAAAGATTTTATCAACAAGCACAATTAGTTAAATTAATTGGCGTCACCGGCACCAACGGTAAAACATCAGTCAGTTTGTTCATCTCTCAACTGCTTGAGGCTCTTAAAGTCAAAACTGGGGTTATTGGGACACTGGGTATTAGTGGTTCTGATAATAAAACCACCAACACGACGCCGGATATATTGACTATTTATAAAGCACTGGATCGATACCATCAACAAGGTGTTGAAGTGGTTGTGATTGAAGTGTCCTCCCATGCATTGATACAAAATAGAGTGAAGGGCTTGACTTTTGATCAAGCTATTTTTACCAACTTAACTCAAGATCATCTGGATTACCACAAAACCATGGATAACTACCGAGAGGCAAAAGGTATGTTGTTTTCTGGGGATTATTCAAAATGTGTCATTGTTAACCAAGATGATGAAAGTCATACTTATTTCTTGGGTCTTGCTGCCGATAAAAGACAAACCACCTTCTCGATTGATGATTTCAGTTATTGTCATATTAACGAACAAGGCTTTCTCTGCCGAATCGATCAATTTATCTTTGAGTTGCCTTTGCTTGGTCGCTTCAATCTTTCAAACGCGCTTGCAGCACTCGCCAGTCTTAAAGCCTTGGGCTATAGTAATGATGAAATTCTGCCTCATTTAAGTAGAGTCACCCCGCCACCTGGCAGGATGCAAAAAATTGCAAATCATAATATCTGGATTGATTACGCTCATACTCCTGATGCTCTCGAAAATGCTATGAAAACTCTTCGTGAACACTACCCAGAATTCAAATTAAGAGTGCTTTTCGGTTGTGGCGGTAATCGCGATGTTGGTAAAAGAGCAAAAATGGGGAAAATTGCCAGCGAACACGCTGACAGTGTTATTTTGACTAACGACAACCCTAGAAACGAAGAAGCTCAAAACATTGTTGATGATATACAAGTCGGTATAAAAGAAGGCTTTGAAGCCGAGGTCATTTTAGATAGAGAGCTCGCTATTCAAACAGCCATTACCACTTTGAGTGAAGACGAATGCTTGCTAATTGCGGGAAAGGGGCACGAAATCACGCAAACAATTGGTACACAAATATTGCCTTTTAGCGACATACT
>CAWVVS010000198.1:0-1776 GCA_963933655.1 uncultured Candidatus Thioglobus sp.
CACTGCTAACTGCATGATTTGCAAAGAAGAGATTAAGGGTGAAACCTACATGAATAGAATCAAAAATGGTGTATTGGGCGATGGCATTAACTCTGCTATAGCGGCATTATTTAATACTTTTCCAAATACTACTTTTAGCCAAAATAACGGCGTTATCCAATTAACTGGTATAGCGAGTCGACATATAGGCGTGTGGATTGGTGGCATTCTAATTATTTTGGGTTTATTCCCACATATTGGCGCACTTTTCCGTGCGATTCCAGCCCCTGTGTTGGGTGGTGCTACGGTAGTCATGTTTGCGACCGTTGCAATTGCTGGAATTAAAATCCTATCAACTGTGAATATGGATAGACGAAATATGTTGATTCTTGCCGTATCATTCGGTATGGGTTTAGGTGTTTTACTTGTACCAGAAGTGATCTCTCATGCGGCAGCAAATCTGGGTGGCACGGGTGGAAAAATCATGCAAAGCGTCTTAAGTTCCGCTATAACTACAGGCGGCATCACCGTCATTATTCTAAATCTACTTTTGGGTAAAAAAGAATAAAACTCACAAAGTCGGCGCTCTAAACTCGTAGGAAAATTGATACGGGTTTAGAGCGTTTATTCAATAAATCATTGGTCATTCGATTCTGTTCATTTTGAGAGAGTTTTTTTAATTTTGTTTATGAATCAAAAAAGTATTTGGATAAAAACGCCGTTAGCTGTATTTGCTGATAATAGCGAAGGTGGCGTGGTTGTCAAAGACAAAAAAATTATTGAGCTTGTTGCTAAAGGTCAAATGCCAACAGCCAATATTGATCAAATATATGACGCAAGTGATAGCGTATTACTACCAGGTTTGATCAACACGCACCATCATTTTTATCAAACCTTAACCCGCGCTTATCCTGACGCTTTAAACCAAGACCTCTTCCCATGGTTAAAAAGCTTATATAAAGTGTGGGCGCATATCCGCCCTGAAATGCACGCCGTTGCTACTGAGCTTGCTTTGGCTGAATTATTGCTTTCGGGCTGTACCACAGCCAGTGATCATCATTATTTATTTCCGTCTCAGTTAGAAAATGCAATTGATATCCAAGTTGAGCAGGCATCGAAAATTGGTATGCGCGTGGTGTTAACAAGAGGTTCCATGAGTCTTGGAGAGAAAGATGGGGGTTTGCCGCCACAAAGTGTTGTGCAAACAGATGACCAAATCATGCAAGATTCTGAACGCTTGATTAAGACCTACCACCAGTATGATGATGGTGCGATGGTGCAAATTGCATTAGCACCTTGCTCGCCCTTTTCTGTGACAACTGAACTTATGAAAGCTACTGCAGAACTAGCCAAGCAATCCAATGTTCGTTTACACACGCATTTGGCTGAAACCATCGATGAAGAGAACTTTTGCTTGCAGAAGTTTGGCATGAGAACAGTGGATTATCTTGAAAGCGTGGGCTGGCTTTCAAGTCGAACTTGGCTTGCTCATGGCATTCACTTCAACAAAGAAGAGGTTAAAAAGTTGGGTCAAGCCAATGTAGGCATTTGTCACTGCCCAACTTCCAATATGATGCTATCGTCGGGCATTTGCCATAACTTAGAACTTGAAAAGGCGGGTTGTGACATTGGCATTGGTGTTGACGGTTCTGCATCAAATGATGGCTCGAATATGATTGCTGAAGTTAGGCAAGCAATGTATCTTCAGCGGTTACGATATGGCGCATCAAAGGTAACGCACCAACACGCTTACACGTGGGCAACAAAAGGCTCAGCCAAATTATTAGGTAGGAGTGA
>CAWVVS010000199.1:0-1744 GCA_963933655.1 uncultured Candidatus Thioglobus sp.
GTCTAGGTCTTTATCTAAAAGAGTCACATCAGCACCCAGCCCCATAGCCATAATTGCCGCCTGGCTCCCTACAACACCGCCGCCAATCACCACTACTTGGGTTTTATTTTTCATCAAAATCTCCTATAAACAATACTTCACTTGAATCAATTCAAGAGAACAACATAATAAAAATACTAATTTTCTTTACTTAAGTGGGTAAGAGTATGTGCATGCTCTTCCCAATTCTTGCCATCAAAAGGCTCAACGGTTATTTTTTTTGGTTGAGGCACTAGACAACGCACATTGACACTTACTCCATCTGGATTAGATCGAGGAATATAATAAGACTTAATACCGCATGTATGGCAGAACAAATGTTTGGCTTCACCACTATCAAAAATATACGTTGACAGGCTTGGCTTGCCCCGCAAAAGTTTGAATTTGGATTTAGGCACAATTAAATGCAAGTTGCCGGATTTTTGGCAAATACTGCAATTACAATCCACAACAGCCAACTCTTCGTCAGCTTCTACTTTGTATGCAACAGCACCACAATGGCAAGAACCAGTGTAAATCATCAAATAAATTCCAGAAAAACAACACGCCACTGATCACATCAATAGCAAAGATTAAATTTTAAATAAGTCGTGTTAAGCTTGAATGAATAATCTTGTTTTTATAAATCAGTATATTTGTTGTGAGAAAACTGGGCTTAATGTAGAATTATTTCCCAGCAACAACCAGCGAGCTGGCAACAACTTTTTATTGGAGAAATAATGAAATTGACGATTATCAAATGGCGAGACATCCCAACCCAAGTAATGATTAAAAAAAGCCGCCGTGAAGTGGAAAAAGTACAGCTTGATAACCGCTTTATGGAAGCTGTTGATGAAGCTGCAGCGGTTGCTAGTGCGACGGATGCGGATGCCTATCTTGCAGACTGGAATAACGAAGTCATTGACATTGCGGACGGCGATATGGTGGAGCCAGTAGCACAAAAAGCAGCGGAACTTGAAGAGACCTTCAATGCCGAGACTCTTCAGGCGTATGTAGATAATGGCGGCAACAAGCCCTAACACCTAATCGCCAAGACTATATTTGACTAAGTGTATGCGGCGTGTAGTGTGTTGAGCGCGACTCGCATGTCTGACTCCGGTAGCAAATAGCTAATGACGTTTTCTTGTGTCTCAAGAACTTCAGCAGAATCAATTGCCATCGCCTGAGGTGCTTTAGAGTTGAAAACAACAGAAACAGTCGACCAACCCTTGCTTACCTTATAAAAGCCAAAGCTTTCTTCCAGCCTTGAAAGCTTTGCACTGAAATACACATCGTCTTTCAAGATAACACGTTTTGAATCGATATTGATAACACCTTCAACGAGGCTACCTGCATCGTGAGCATATTCAAACTCAACCATTACCATGTCTTCTCGGTGCGCTAAAGTAACGCAGTTGTTGGCTAATGACTCGCCATGAAAAATAGTTGTGCCTGGTGCGTTGTTAAAAGTATTTCTAGCAATAATCTGCGTTTTGCTCGCAAGTGAAGCCTGAATGGCACGAGGATGAATAACTTTTGAACCCTCATCCGACATCGTAATCATTTGCGCGGCACTGATTGAATCCATAAAAACAGCGGTTGTCACTTGTCTTGGATCGCAATTGGCAATACCGTCAACGTCAGAGTAAATCTCAACACGTTCAGCACCTAATGCCGCACCCAATGCAACGGCAGACGTGTCACTTCCACCACGACCAAGCGTGCG
>CAWVVS010000200.1:0-1739 GCA_963933655.1 uncultured Candidatus Thioglobus sp.
CAACCTTCAGTTGATGAAGGCTTCCTACTTAAGCGAAGCGCTGAACAGTTGAAAGTAGCTCTCGATGATTTTGTAACGGTTCAACGAAAGGGTGCGATTGTCGGCTGTGCTGGTCTTAAGCATTATCCTGATCAAGGCACGGGCGAAATCTATGCTTTAGTCGTTAATTCAGATTATTACAATAGAGGCGTATCAGCTGAATTAATGGCTCTGTTATTTGAAAAAGCTAAAAATTTGAATCTTGAAAGTGTTTTTGCACTTTCTAAATACAGCGGTCATTTTTTTATTCGAAATCAATTTGAAATTATTGATGTTGCGGCCCTGCCAATTGATCGCCAAATTACTTATGACCATCGGCGTCGCCCCAATATTTATAAAAAGTATTGTTAGTAAGTTATTAAAACGAACAGGCATAATAAGCTGTATGCAATTAAAAGATAGAATTCGAGGTTATTTACCGGTAGTTATTGATGTTGAAACCGCTGGATTTAACGAATCAAAAGACGCACTTCTTGAAATTTGTGCCATTATTTTAGACATCGATGAGTCGGGGTCATTTGTCCAAACTGATCCGATTCATTTTCATATTGAGCCATTCAGTGGCGCTAATCTTGAACCTTCTGCTCTTAAGTTTAACGGCATTGATGTTCACAATCCATTCCGCATGGCAGTTACTGAAAAACTAGCACTGAACGAAATTTTTACAAAAATTAATACTGAACTGAGCAATAAGGAATGCACGCGCGCCATTCTTATCGGCCATAATGCCTTTTTTGACTTGGGCTTTGTTAAGGCTGCCACTAAGCGAGTGAAAATTAAAAGTCCGTTCCATCAATTCTCAACGCTGGACACGGTGACCCTCTCGGCGTTATACTATGGTGAAACAGTGCTTGCAAAAGCAATAGCTAAGGCAGGTATTGAGTGGGATGATTCGCAGGCACATTCTGCTCTGTATGACACACAAAAGACTGCTGAACTTTTTTGTCAAATATTTAATGCACAGGATAATCTCTAAATTATTAATAGGATTATTAATGAACAGTTCTGTTCATGCTTTAACAGAATCTGAATTCATTAAAACACTGCTTAACGACCATGCCTTCTTTGAAAAAGAGCAGATAAACCTCGAAATAAAACAAATTGAGATGGAGGGTGATAGAGCTAATTATTCTAATTGGGATTGGGATATTGGGGGTGAACTGGGGCGAATAGAAAAAAAACTGACGAAAGACACCAATTACACTTACGCACACCTTACCAATCAAACAACTAAAAAGTTATCCACCGATTTAACCAAAAAGTTTCTTTCTAGTGGGTCGGAGATCATTTTCTCTTACGACAAATCGTGGCCCATCAAAGATGAAGTTAAATATAAAAAACAAGATTATTATTCCGATGTTAATACCAGCGAATACCTAGACGATGTCAAACTAAGTTGGACTCTACCTCTTTTGAATAATAGAGGCGGTATTGTTGATCAAAAAACTTACGATCTTGCTGTGTTGGATTATCAAGACGAAATACTGGTGTTGATGGAAGTCAAAGAAGATTTCATTGAAGACAAGCTAATGATATTTTTTGATTGGGTGAATTATGAGGCTCAAATTAAAATTGTTAAAAAACGTCTTAGATTGTCTCAAACAATTCTTAATACCCTACATAAAAGTGATTCAAATGAAAGCAATATTTTAACTTTTGAGCGCTCGATGGATAAAACTCGAAGGCTGTTATTAAGCTTG
>CAWVVS010000201.1:0-1729 GCA_963933655.1 uncultured Candidatus Thioglobus sp.
ATCAACGGCGCTCGCTAGGTTTTGTTTGGATTTTGATAGCTGATTAAGAAGTTCAGTTTTATCTGGTGTAACTAATGCCGCAGCCGCACTTGGCGTTGGCGCTCTTGCATCGGCGACAAAATCGGCAATGGTCGTGTCAGTTTCATGGCCAATGGCGCTGACAATGGGTTTATTACACGCGAAAATTGCTCTAGCAAGGCTTTCTTCGTTAAACGCCCAAAGATCCTCCATCGAGCCACCACCGCGCGCTAAGATAATCACCCCACAACGCTCGTCAGCATCGGCCATTTTTAATGCTTTAATAATTTTAAGGTGGGCATCATCGCCTTGTACTAAAGTGTCGTAAAGGTTGATATTGGCAAAAGGGTAGCGTTTATTAAGAACGTTGATAATGTCGTGAATAACAGCACCATTCGCCGACGAAACAACAGCAATCGAGTGAACTGAACTTGGTAGTGGCTTCTTGTGCTCTGCATCAAACAAGCCTTCTGCTCGAAGTTTGTTTTTGAGTTGATCAAAAGCCAATTGAAGATTACCAATGCCAGCAGGTTCAATTTGTTGCACAACCATTTGAAAATCACCGCGCGCTTCATAGACTGTGGGCGCACCCCTAAGAACCACAGACATGCCATTTTCAAGGGCAAATTTAAGTTTCCGCTGGTTCAGTCGAAACAGTGCACAACGGATAGAGCCTCGCTCGTCTTTTAGTGAAAAATACCAATGACCTGACAAGGGCCTGGATAAATTTGAAATTTCACCTTGCACCCAGCAGTGTGGAATGTTGCGCTCAACCGAGCGCCTACAAAGACCTAAAAAATTTGAAACACTGTAAATTTCATCTAAATTAAACATCGTTTTTAAGGCAAACAAATACAGCGCCAGTGCCACCATCTTTTTGTGGGCATGAGCAAAAAGCTAGTACTTGTGGGTGCTGTTTGAGATAGTGAACCACTTGTGATTTTATGATCGACAGGTTTTGGTTTGAGTGATAACCCTTACCATGGATGATTTGAATAAAGCGTTCTTCACGATAGTGGTGCAGAAATTTTGATAAGGATTGGCAGGCTTCTCGCACAGTTTGCCCATGAAGGTCAAGGCTTGGTGCGTGATCAATTTTGCCTTGTTTCATTTTTTTAATGATTTTGGGAGACACTCCATTTTTCGCATGGCTGATGACTTCAGAGCCAGAAATATTCGCCTCTAACAGGTAACCATAAGCTTCAAATGGCTTTGCAAACTCAGTGCTGGTTGGTTTTTTTTGCTTGTTGCCGTCTTTATCGATGAGCAGTTGTTCGTCGATTGCATTTCTAAACAACGATTTGTCGTTTTCACTAATCATTGTTTTTCGTATTTTTGTGCATAAAAAAAGCCCTCGTAAGAGGGCTTTATTATAGCAATGAATGCGCTACTGTATTGCTATCCTGAAGCGTTTATCAGGTGGCAATTAAGGAAAGCTTAAAGTGCTTTAATTTGTGCGGTAAGACGAGATTTTTTTCTCGCTGCTTGATTCTTATGAATGAGGCCTTTGCTAACAGCTTGGTCTACGTTTTTTTGCATGACCGCATAACCGCTTTGTGCTTCTTCTTTGTTGCCAGCTTCAATCGCGTAAGTTACTTTTTTAATAAAAGTACGTACTTTAGCTCTAATTTGAGAGTTGTGCTTGTTGCGTTTAATTGCTTGTCTTGCGCGTTTTTTTGAACCTGCTGAATTGGCCATATTATCTTTAATT
>CAWVVS010000202.1:0-1584 GCA_963933655.1 uncultured Candidatus Thioglobus sp.
AACTGGAAGATTTAGTGGGCGCGCTCAGGCGTCACCACGCACTCGAAGGCGAGCTCAAAGACACACCAGAATTTCGTTTCCGTACAGCTCGAGAAATCATTGGAAGTGAAGTTTATGTTGTAGATCAGCAAACAGCCCAGGCCCAGGTGCGTATCGAATTCGCTGACGATGAATATGCTGAGTCAGATAGTGTTATGTCTTCAATTTATACCAATTATTTTGGTAGTGGCATGTCCAGCGTAGTTTTTCAAGAGTTGCGCGAAGCCAGAGCCCTAGCCTATTCGGCCTCCGCTCGGTACGCCCAGGGTGGGAGAGAAAACGCTGAAAACCTCATGTTGGGAGTAATTGGCACTCAAACCGATAAGACTGTGGATGCCCTGAACGCTTTCATTCATTTGATTGATAACATGCCCGAGTCCAACGAACGGTTTGATGAGTCAGTGAACTCATTACTTAATCGCTACCGCACTTCAAAAATTAACTTTCGTGAAGTTATTGGCGCAGTGCGAAGTTGGGAGCGCCTCGGTTTGGAAGGCGATCCTCGTCGACAACGATACGAACAGCTGCAAACTGCAAGCATGGGTGATCTACTCTCGTTTCAACGAGACCATGTGAAGGAAAGACCAAAACTAATATCTGTCGTTGGTGATCTGTCAATTATCGAGGCCGAGGAACTTGAACAATTCGGTACAGTCAAAGAAATTCAAGTTGATGATCTCTTTGTCGATTAAAAACAAGCGAATAATATTTGTTGATTAAGGCTCGTTGATTACAGACTTTATAAAGTTTGCGCTCCTCGCATTGCGAGGCATTGCTACTGCACCCATTAAACTCATTTTTCTCATTCCAATTACCGACACCTAATCTTATAACCCAGTATAGAGACATTGAATAAAAGCCATGAGTAACAAAGGTACAGCGCTTTCCGTTTCTGGGTTGAAGAAAAGCTACGGCATTCATGAAGTTATTAGCAATCTTGATTTGCAAATTCAACAGGAATCTATTCATGGACTGGTTGGATTAAATGGGTCCGGCAAAACGACAAGCCTGGAATGCATGCTTGGTTTGCAATCCGTAAATGGCGGCGACATTTCGATATTAAACTACTCTCCTCAGCAGCTACATCGAGCCAATGGCGATATCGTAGCAATCTTCGATTCCCCTAGCCTGCTTCCTAACCTCACTGTACGGCAATGCATGCAACACGCTTCGCTCCTTTGTGAAACACCAAAGAGAAGCCCTGAGACGGTTGAGCAACTGTTAAGTATTGAGCGCTTTTCCAATTTTAAAATTAAGCATCTATCTTTGGGTAATAAACGGCGGGCCTCCATCGCCCACGCTCTCATTGGCAATCCCAAAATGATTATTTTGGATGAACCCTTCAACGGCCTTGATGCCGAAGGAGTGGATGACGTTCTGCAATTGATCAAAAAATTGAATAAAGAAGAAGGTACGACATTTTTATTGTCCAGCCACCAATTGCCTTATCTCGAGCAGATTTGTTCACATATTGCGATATTAGACAAAGGCTCGATTGCTTTAAATGATAAAATAGAGACTCTACTCGCTCAAAGCTCTAGTAGC
>CAWVVS010000203.1:0-1568 GCA_963933655.1 uncultured Candidatus Thioglobus sp.
TCATTCTTGATATAAAATGGTTTATTTTACAATTATTCCTGATTTGCCATGGCACAAACGCTCTACGACAAGTTAATGAGTTCGCATATTGTGCGCGAACAAGATGGCGCTACGCTGATTTACATTGATCGTCAACTGATTCACGAGGTTACTTCGCCCCAAGCCTTTGAAGGGCTGAAGCTCGCCAATAGGAAACCTTGGCGCAGAGAAGCTAATTTGGCCGTGCCAGATCATAACGTACCGACTACTGAGCGCTCTAGCGGCGTGAGTGGTATTGAAGACCCAATCTCCAGGCTTCAAGTAGAAACATTAGACAAAAATTGTGTAGAATTTGAAATCAATGAAATTCCAATGAATGACATCCGCCAAGGCATTGTTCATGTCATAGGGCCTGAGCAAGGGGCAACTCTGCCGGGCATGAGTATTGTTTGTGGCGATTCACACACCTCTACCCACGGTGCATTAGGTGCCCTTGCTTTTGGCATCGGTACATCGGAAGTGGAGCATGTTTTGTCTACAGGATGCCTGTGGCAATCCAAATCGAAAAATCTCAAAATTGAAGTTAATGGCTCTTTGAATCCGCATGTCAGCGCAAAGGATATTGCACTTTATATCATTGGTCAAATCGGCACGGCTGGCGGTACAGGTTATGCCATTGAATTTACTGGTTCTGCGATTAAAGATTTATCGGTTGAAGGCAGAATGACACTGTGCAATATGGCGATTGAAGCAGGAGCACGCGTAGGCATGGTTGCTGTTGATCAAAAAACTATTGACTATGTACAAGGCAGACCATTTTCACCAAAAGGCGAAAACTGGATTAAAGCTGTTAACTACTGGCAAACGCTACACAGTGACGAAGGCGCCCTGTTCGATAAAACCGTTAAAATTGACGCAAAAGATATCGAACTGCAAGTCACTTGGGGCACGTCTCCAGAAATGGTTGTGGATATTAATGGCTCAACGCCTGATCCCAGCAAAGAATCGGATCCTGTAAAAGCCGAAAGTATTCGCAACGCCTTAAGCTACATTCACCTTGAGCCAAACACACCAATCAAATCCGTTGAAATTGACAAAGTATTTATTGGCTCTTGTACTAATTCTCGTATCGAAGATTTACGCGCAGCAGCAACAGTCGCCAAAGGTAAGAAAATTGCGAACAACATCAAATTAGCGCTGGTTGTTCCGGGCTCTGGTTTGATTAAAAAGCAAGCCGAAGAAGAAGGTCTCGACATTATCTTTAGGGAGGCAGGGTTCGAGTGGCGTGAGCCAGGATGCTCGATGTGTTTGGCAATGAACGCAGACAAACTTGAAGTTGGAGAGCGATGTGCCAGCACTTCTAATAGAAACTTCGAAGGTCGCCAAGGTCAAGGCTCTTTCACCCATTTAGTGAGTCCTGCCATTGCCGCAGCGAGTGCTATCGCTGGTCATTTTTCGGCGGTTTAATTAATATACATTATGAAAAAATTCACAACTCTAATCTCCATTTCAACGCCTCTTGATCGTGCCAATATCGATACCGATGCCATCATTCCAAAACAGTTTTTAAAGTCAATTAAACGCTCTGG
>CAWVVS010000204.1:0-1557 GCA_963933655.1 uncultured Candidatus Thioglobus sp.
AATTGTGACAGCCATCGCTGGCACAACCAGAGACGTATTAAAAGAAACCATTCATATTAATGGCATGCCTCTGCATATTATTGATACCGCGGGATTGCACCAATCTGAGGATATTGTGGAGCAAGAGGGCATTCGCCGAGCGCATGCTGAGATTAACAATGCCGATGTCGTGTTATTGGTATACGACGCCAAAGACGGAACGGCTGACCATTCAATCTTACCGTTTGAAGTAGTTAATAAACCCATGATTGAAATTCGAAATAAAATCGATTTGGTGGGTGAACATCCGCAGAGCCAAAATAGTAAGGATTGCGATAGTATCAGTTTATCGGCGAAGTCGGGAGAGGGAATCGACTTATTAAAACAAACCCTTTCCGATGTAGCGGGCTATCATCCTGTTGGCGATGGCTTGGTGTTGGCTAGGAAACGCCACATTATGGCGATTGAGGCTACCCTTGAATTTGTAGAAAACGCCATTGATCAGCTTGAAGCAGGCGCCAGCGAGTTAGTAGCAGAAGATCTACGGCAAGCAAGTATTTCATTGGGCGGTATTACTGGTGAATTCACTTCCGATGATCTGTTGGGCGAAATATTCTCGTCATTTTGTATTGGCAAATAACGTTTCGTTAAGTGCTCTTATATGTAGTCAGTCGAAACAGCCAAGACTGCGATGACCAATAAAACGACGGTTTGCAAGACAATCAATGCAATCGATCTACCGCCCAGCTCCATCATTGACTTAAGTGAAGTGCTGACACCAAGCCCGGCAATAGCAAACACTAAAAACCACTGAGACACTGAAGAGAGGAATTGTGAGAGAGCAGTAGGAATAAACCCCGTGCTATTCACCAATAAACAAACAGCAAAGGCAAGCGCAAACCAAGGAAAGGCTTTGCCGCTGATTGTGTTGGACTCATTATCACTCTTTAATAGCAGTGCAATAAAAATCACAACAATCGGCAACATTGAGATTCTGAGGAGCTTGATGAATGTAGCCACATCACCGGTTTCGTTTGAGACGGCATAGCCTGCACCCACCACTTGGGCAACATCGTGAATGGTCGAACCGATGAGAATGCCCATTTCAGCTTCACTGAAATCCAACATTGAGAACAGAATGGGATAGGCAATCATGGCAAAGGTCGATAAAGCAGTGACGCAGACAACGGTAAACAGGGTGTCACGATGCTTGTCTTTCCAGTTCGGCAGTACCGAGGCCACAGCTAATGCGGCAGATGCACCACAAATGGCTACAGCGCAAGCAGTTAATAGGCCGAATAGATGTTGCCTACCCATCAGCTTGGCAATGCCCCAGCTTAGTGCGATCGAAAGTATGACCAATATTGGTATAAATAACAGCGCGTTTGTACCGAGACCTAAGATTTGATCAAGCGTGACGCGAAAGCCTAATAACGCCACACCAAAGCGCAAAATTTTCTTGCTTGAGAACTCAATGCCCGGCGCGCAGCGCTCATCGCTTGAGAGAAAATTAAAGGCAATACCAATTAAAAGGGCGAACAACATCACTGGTGCTTTGTAGTGAGAGCTCAGAAAGCC
>CAWVVS010000205.1:0-1521 GCA_963933655.1 uncultured Candidatus Thioglobus sp.
AGGCGCTACAAAGCGCCTATCAAGTGCAAGTTTCTACCTTTCATCCGGATAAGTTTGCGTCAAAAAGCAGTTCAGAGCAACTTCAAGCTTTGCAAAATACCTCACTACTCAACTCGGCATACGACACATTAAAATCCCCTCTTGAGCGTGCAAGTTATTTGCTAACACTTCAAGAGGTAAACCCTTTTGATGAAAAAGACACACAAATGGACAGCCATTTTTTGCTAGAGCAAATTGAGCTGAGAGAGCAACTTGAGGTCATAAAATCTGAAAAAGACGAGTTTGGTTTGGATGATTATATCGCTAACATTCAATCTCACATCGGTGATAATGTCGCCTCTCTTTCAAATTCTTTTTCAAATTCAGAAGATTTGGCGACACTGAAAAATTCAGTACGTGAACTTAAGTTTTATGAGCAACTCAAGAAAGAAGCAAACCGCTTGATGGATGAGTGGTTGTAGTTCTTATATATAAATAATACAAAGCATGGCATTATTACAAATCTCAGAACCAGGTCAATCCACAGCGCCACACCACCATCAATTGGCTTGTGGTATTGATTTAGGTACGACAAACTCTTTGGTTGCCAGCATGATGAGTGGTCAAGTCACCTTATTCACTGACGATAACAACGAGGCTATGATGCCGTCTGTTGTGCATTGTGGACAGGGTAAAAAGCCGATTGTGGGTTGTGATGCTTGCCATTATGCAACCACCGATCCAGTGAACACCATCATGTCTGTTAAGCGCTTTATGGGCTTGGGTTTTAAAGAAGTCAGCGAATTAAAGAATTGTCCTTATCGATTGCTTGAGAATGGTAACAACGTGTTGTTTCAAACCGCGATAGGTGACTTATCAGCTGTTGAAATTTCTGCCAGTATTCTCTCAGCCTTAAAGAGTCGCGCAGAAGGCGCTTTAGGGGGTGACTTGGTGGGCGCGGTTATCACTGTGCCAGCTTACTTTAATGATGCCCAAAGACAATCCACGAAAGACGCAGCGACTTTAGCAGGTATTAATGTACTAAGGCTTTTGAACGAGCCAACTGCAGCCGCTATTGCTTACGGTTTGGAATCGGGTGAAGAGGGTGTGCACGCTGTTTATGATTTGGGTGGCGGTACTTTTGACATCTCTATCTTGAGTTTTAAAAAAGGTGTTTTTCAAGTATTGGCAACGGGTGGCGATTCGAACTTAGGCGGTGACGACTTTGACCAGTTGATTGCTGATGATTGTAAAAAATCCCTTGGTTTGGCAGAGTTGTTGCCGGCTCAAATGCAAAATTTAAAGATATTCTCTCGTCAAGCAAAAGAAACACTCACAAGTGAAAACATTGCCCAGTTTACCTTTAATGAACAACCCTATCAAATTACAAAAGAACATTTTAATGCCCTAGCAACGCCTTTATTAAAAAGAACATTGCTATTAACTAAAAGAGCCCTTAGAGACGCTTCAATTGAAATATCAGAAGTAAAGGATGTGGTTATGGTTGGTGGCTCAACCCGTATGCCAATTATTCGCGAGCAA
>CAWVVS010000206.1:0-1519 GCA_963933655.1 uncultured Candidatus Thioglobus sp.
CATGTAGAATTTCTGCCACGAGTTCGTTTTTTCTCATGCCAGGCTCTGCCACTGCCATTATGCGCTCATACACACCCTCGACAACCTTGCCTGCGCGGCGCATGTAAGTAAGTTCGGTTTCTGACTTCACGGCTCTTTGCCAGTTCACCAAACCTGTTTGATCACTAAAGCTCGCTTCGGGCAAGGATTGATATAAGGATTCTGCTGCTCTTGCAGAAAAGTAGTAATTATCTTTTTCAAGGCCGATTCTTTGTTTGTCGAGGCCTTTGTTTTTTAGAATGTTTGCCAGAAATTCCATCGGGTGTCGATCTGGCGACATGACATAGTCATCTGGGTAGGGGAGGATATCCTCAAGAGATAAATCTGTGGTCAGTTCAGCGCCCTTGGCGTCTATCCCTCTACCGTACCAAAACAAGTCTCCATGAGTAGAAATAACAACACATTGATGGACATAAAACGACCAGCCATCGTAACCTGTTAGCCAGCACATATTGGCAGGGTCATAGACAATCAATATGTCGACACCTGCTTTATCCATTGCGATGCGGGCTTTGTGTTGTCGCTGTTCGTATTCGCTTTTATCGAATCTTCTTCTGCTTTCTTTCATTGCTTCCCCCAATCCTGTTTTATCTTAAAGAGCTTAAGGCCTGCTCTAGATCGGCAATTAAATCTTCAATGTCTTCGATGCCTGCAGAATACCGAACCAATCCTTCAGGAATCCCGGCCGCAGCGCGCTCTTCTGCGGTGCACTCCACATGCGAGGTGGTAACCGGCGGCCCAACGACTGTTTCAACACAGCCCAAGTTTGCTGCCATATGGGCGTATTTTAAATTGGGTAAAAATTGCTTAATCGCATCAAACCCACCTTTCACTGAAAAACTGAGCATGCCACCAAAGCCTTTCATCTGCGTCTTGGCAACATCGTGGCCTGGGTGCGATTCTAAGCCTGGATAATTCACCTCGTCAATTAAGGGGTGTTGTTGTAAATACCGCGCCACAGCCATGGCATTGTCATTTTGACGTTCGACTCTAAGTTTTAAGGTTTTCATGCCTCTCAATAGGCTGTAGGCGTCCATTGGTGCCAACGTTGCGCCATTAATTTCACGGTAATGGTAGACTTTATCGATCAAATCTTGATTGCCACAAATAACGCCGCCCAGCGCATCTGCATGCCCACCTAGATATTTGGAGGCGGAATGAAGAACAATATCAGCACCGAGTGCAAGAGGTGATTGGTTGATTGGTGTAGCAAAAGTATTGTCCACGACAGTGAGAGCGCCCACTTTATGGGCGGCACTTGCTAGGCGTTTAATGTCGGTAATTTTGATGGTTGGATTGGTCGGCGTTTCCAAATACAGCACAGTGCACCCATTTGCAATTTCAGCTTCAATTTGTTCATAATCACCCGTTTCGCAAAGTGCGACTTCAATATTTAATGGCGGAAGAAACTCATTGAAAATAACGTTGGTACCACCGTAGCTGTCTTTGATTGAAACAATGCGATCGCCAGGCTTTAAAA